>CAYYDA010000016.1:0-14818 GCA_964470495.1 uncultured Steroidobacteraceae bacterium
AGGGTGTAGGCGAACAGGTTGTACGTGCCGCCGTACAGGCTGGTGGAGCTGACGATGTTGTCGCCGGCCCGCGCCAGGTTGAGGATGCTGAGGGTCTCCGCCGCCTGGCCGGAGGCGAGCCCGAGTGCCGCCACCCCACCCTCGAGCGCCGCGATGCGCTGCTCGAAGACGTCGGTCGTCGGATTCATGATCCGGGTGTAGATGTTGCCGAACTCCTGGAGCGCGAAGAGCCGCGCGGCGTGGCCCGCATCGGTGAAGTTGTAGGAGCTGGTGGCATAGATCGGGACGGCCCGCGAGCCGGTCGTCGGATCCGGCTGCTGGCCCGCGTGGAGGGCCAGGGTCTCCGTCAGGAAGGCGCGCTCGGGGGCGCCGCCGTTGCCGTTTGTGTCGCTCATGGCTGGTGTCGGTTCCTTCTGTTCGACCACCATGGGTGAGCGAGGGCCACGCTGGTGGTCGATGCGACGCGGCCCCCGTGAGGTGGGTTCTGCGGCTGATCCGCGTCGCTTGAAGGGATAGAAAAGACCGCACTCATCTCTCTGCGAGAAAGGTGCGGCCCCGATCAGGTCCTGAGTTGGTGCGCTAGGCGCGTTTCGGGCTCAGGCAGATACCTCCAGGCGGCGGGGCCGCCAGGGCATACACATGGTCGTGTAGTGCGGGACGTGGTGATCGGGGAACATTGCCTTCGACCGTAGCAGCGGTGTCAACCCCCGCCGATTCCGCGCAATGTGAAGGTTGCGGGACGGCGTCGCCGATTCGTGACCGGACCGCTACCCACCCGGCACCGCGCTGCCGCCGACATCGGCCCCGACCCCTCCTAGCGTGGAACACACCCGCGCAGAGGCCAGCTCGACCGATGACCGTGCAGCGACTCCAGCCCATCCCCGCGCCGCTCTACGACCCGCGGAACGAGCACGATGCCTGCGGGGTCGGCTTCGTCGCCGACATGGACGGTCGCCACGCGCGAGACACGGTGACGATGGCGCTCGAGGCGCTGGCCGCGCTGGCCCACCGCGGAGCTCGCGCCGCGGATGACCGCACCGGCGACGGCGCCGGCATCGCGATCCCGATCTCGCCACGATTCGGCGCGCGACTGCTTGCCGAGTCTGGCCTGTCGTCACGCCCGCGCGGCCGGGTGGCGGTGGCGATGTGCTTCCTCCCGGCGACCGGTGCCGAGGCAGCCGTCGCAACGTTCGAGGCAAGGGCACGCGAGGAGGGCATGACCGTCGCGGGCTGGCGCGACGTGCCCGTCCGGAACGAGCTGATAGCGGGCCGGGCGGTCGGGGAGACGCCGAGTATCCGCCAGGCCATCGTGGTCGGTGGAACCCGCCTGTCGCCGCTCGCCTTCGCTCGGAGGCTCGCCATCCTGCGCCGCGTGGTGGAGCGGGAAGCATCGATCGCCCTCCCGTCGATCAGCTCGCAGCAGATCGTCTACAAGGGCCTGTTCGTCGGCGACGAACTGGGACGCTTCTACGACGACCTCCGCGCCGATGACCTCGACGCGCGCTACGCCGTGTTCCACCAGCGCTACTCGACCAACACCTTCCCCTCGTGGCGTCTCGCCCAGCCGTTCGGGTACCTCGCCCACAACGGCGAGATCAACACGGTCAGGTCGAACCGCGAGGCGATGCGCGGTCGGCGCCATGCGCTCGGCGGGGGCCGCTGGTCTAAGCGCCTCGCCGAGGTCGGCCCCCTCGTGACCGAGGTCGGCTCCGACTCGCAGTCCCTCGACGACGCGCTCGAGCTGCTAGTGCTGGGAGGGATGCGCATCGACGAGGCCATCGGGTCGCTCCTTCCGGCCGCCGAGGGCCTTGGTGGCCCCGTGCTGGACCCGGCGCTGGCTCGATCCGAGCCGTGGGACGGGCCCGCGGCCCTCGTCTTCGGCGACGGCCGGCGGGTCGGCGCCCTCCTGGATCGCAACGGGCTGCGGCCGCTGGCGCTGACGGCGACGAGTGACGGGCTTGTCGTTGTCTCGTCCGAGGCGGGCAGCGTCGAGCTGTCGGCGGACCGCGTGACGCATCGGCGCCGGCTGGGACCGGGCGAGATGGTGCTGGTGGACATAGCCGATGGCCGGATGGTCGGGCCCACCATCGAGCGGCACGAGACCCCCCGCCGGAGCACTCCCAGGCGACTGGTCGCGTCGGTCGCTCCCGAGCCCACCGTCGCTGACGATCGGGTCAGGATCGCGCTCGGGCTGGACGCCGAGGTCGTGAAGCAGGTCATTCGCCCGATGGCGACGGAGGCGCACGAGGCCATCTGGAGCATGGGCGACGACACACCGATCGCACCGCTGGCCCGCCGCCCGCGACGCGTGTCGGCCTTCCTGCGCCAGGCATTCGCGCAGGTCACCAACCCACCGATCGATCCCGAGCGCGAGCGCGCCGTCATGTCGCTGGCCATGGCGATCGGTCGCCAGGCGGATCTGCTTGCACCGGCCTCGGACGCGACCGACGCGATCGTCATTGAATCCCCGGTCCTCGACCACGAGGGCTGGGTGCAGCTGATCGGCTCGATGAGCCGGGTGGCTGTGCTCGACGCCACCTGGCCGACCTCGCGCGGGGCGCGCGGGCTCGCGTTCGGACTGGCGCGACTGGCCCGGCAGGCGCGGGCGGCATCGCGACGTGGCACTCACCTCGTCGTCGTGTCGGATCGCGCCGCCGGCCCACGTCGAGTGGCGATCCCATCGGTGCTCGCCGTCGGTCGCGTGAACCAGGAGCTCGTCTCGGCCGGTCGCCGCTCGCGGACCGACATTGCCGTGGAGGCCGGGGACGCCTTCGACGTCCACGAGATGGCCATGCTCGTGGGGGCCGGCGCATCGGCCGTGCATCCGTGGCTGCTGCTCGAGCTGGTGGCCGATCAGGCCGGCGAGCGCGGGTCCGAGGAGCTCGAGCCCGACGAAGCGAGGCGCAACACCATCGCCGCGCTGGAGCAGGGCCTCCGCAAGGTGCTGGCACGGATGGGGACCAGCGCGCTCGCCTCGTATCGCGGCGGGCAGATCTTCGACGTCATCGGGCTCGAGGCCGGCCTGGTGCAGCGCTGCTTCCCGGCGGCAAACCGCTGGCCCGGAGCGGTGGGCGCCGACCAGATCGGCGAAATCCTGGTTGCCCGCCACCGGCGGGCGTTCGGCGCGGCGACGCCCGCCCTCGAGGATCCGGGCTTCGTCAGGTTCCGCGGCTCCGGCGAAGCACACGCCTATGCGCCGAAGATCGTCAAGGCGCTCCAGACCGCCGTCACGACCGATGGCCAGCTGGCCGCCTATCGCGAGCTGCTCGCCGAGCAGGGACCCCGCCAGCCGCGTGACCTGGTGTCGCTGAAGCAGTCAGCCCTGCCGGTGCCGATCGACGAGGTCGAGCCGGCCAGCCGGATCGTGCGGCGCTTCGTCAGCTCGGCCATGAGCCTCGGCGCGCTGTCGCCGGAGGCGCATCAGGCCATCAGCATTGGCATGGCGCGGCTCGGCGCCAGCGCGAATTCCGGCGAGGGGGGCGAGGATCCAGCCTGGTACGCGCCTTCCGCCGACGGCGACCGCCGCGACGCGGCCATCAAGCAGGTCGCATCGGCCCGCTTCGGGGTGACCGCCGAATACCTGGCGCGAGCGGAGCAGCTCGAGATCAAGATCGCGCAGGGCTCGAAGCCGGGCGAGGGCGGCCAATTGCCGGGCAAGAAGGTCACCACGTTCATCGCGGGCCTGCGGCGCGGGCAGCCGGGCATGACGATGATCAGCCCGCCGCCGCACCACGACATCTATTCGATCGAGGACCTCGCGCAGCTGATCAGCGACCTTCGCGCGGTTAATCCCACGGCGCGCATCGGCGTGAAGCTGGTCGCCGGGGCGGGGATCGGCACCATCGCCGCCGGCGTGGCCAAGGCACATGCCGACTACATCATGGTCAGCGGACATTCCGGCGGCACCGGCGCCTCGCCGTTGAGCTCCATCAAGCACGCGGGCCTGCCATGGGAGCTCGGCCTGGCCGAGACGCACCAGGTGCTCGTCCGCAACCGGCTACGGGACCGGGTTGCGCTTCGGACCGACGGAGGGCTGCAGACGGGCCGCGACGTGGTGGTCGCGGCAATGCTCGGTGCAGAGGAGTTCGGCTTCGGGACCGCCGCGCTCGTCGCCATCGGCTGCGACATGGCGCGCCAGTGCCACCTCGACACCTGCCCGACGGGGATCGCGACGCAGCGCGAGGACCTGCGCGCCAAGTTCACCGGCACCCCGGAGCAGGTGGTGGCGTTCTTCACGGCGCTGGCTGAGGACGTTCGCCGGGAGCTGGCCGCGCTCGGCCTGCGATCGCTCGGCGAGGCCGTCGGCCGCGCGGACCTGCTGACGGGCATCGATCCGATCCTCGACCTCTCGCGCATCCTGGCCGCACCGAGCTGGTCGCCGGCGGTCGAAGGCCCCCCGAAAGATCGCCCGCTGTGGGCAGACCGACCGGCGGACGCCTGCTTCGAGGCCGACGCGCTGGCCGACCTCGTTCGGCGCGTGACCGCGGGCGAGCCGGTGGTCGTTCGGGCGCATGTAACGACGCGCGACCGGTCGATCGGGGCACGGCTGGCCGGTGCGTTGCAGCGACGCGCCGAGCCACGCCAGATCCCCCGAGTGCGGTACGAGCTCGACGGGTCGGCCGGGCAGAGCCTCGGCGCCTTCGCCGTGGCCGGGGTGCGGATCGAGGTGACCGGCGAGGCAAACGACTACGTCGGCAAGGGCCTGTCGGGCGCCACCCTCGTCGTCAGGCCGGCGGGCGACCGGCAGGACCAGTCGGTCGCCGGCAATGTCTGCCTGTTCGGCGCCACCGGCGGGGCGCTCCACCTGGTCGGCCGCGCCGGGATGCGCTTCGCGGTCCGCAACTCGGGGGCGCGGGCGGTGGTCGAGGGCATCGGCGCCCATGGCTGCGAGTACATGACCGGCGGCACGGTGGTGGTCCTTGGATCCATCGGTCCCAACTTCGGTGCCGGCATGACGGGCGGGCGCGCCTACCTGCTCGATGCCGAGCCGGACCGGCTCAGCTCAGGCGTGACGGCGCGACCGGTGGGTGACGACGATCGGACCCTGCTGGAGCTCCTGGCGGCCCATTCGGCCGAGGGCAGCAACAGGGCAGCGACGATCCTCCAGAACTGGGCCGAGTGGCGGGGTCGCTTCGCCGTGATCGAGCCGAATGTCAGCGAGACTCCGGCGTCGGTCGAGCCGCTCGCGTTGGCTCGATGAGCCGATAGCCGAGGGCTCGCACCGGAGTCGGGACGGCTGCTTCGGCGGCCTTCAGCTTGGATCGCAGGCGGGCCAGGTGCGGCTTGATCCACAGGGGATCAGGATCGGGCTCGCCGCCCCACCCCGCCCGCAGCAACTCCTCGTGCTTGACCAGGTCGCCGCGCGCGGCAACAAGGGCCTCGAGCAGTGCGAACTCGATCGGCGTCAGCGGTAGGAGCTGGTCGCCCGCCCAGGCCTCGTGGCGTCGCTGGTCGATCCGCACCGATCCCGATGCGGCCCCTGCCGCGGCCGGCCGTCGGCGCGTGACGGCGCGGATGCGGGCGAGCAGCTCGTCCTTGCCGAACGGCTTGGTGACGTAGTCGTCGGCTCCCGCGTCGAGCGCCTCGACCTTCGCCTGCTCGTCGCCCTCACCGGAGAGAATGATGATCGGGGTCGGGCCGCGTCGGCGGATCTCGCGGCACACGGCGACGCCGTCGAGGCCCGGCATGGCGAGGTCCAGGATCACGAGGTCGGGGCTCTCGGCGTCGTAGCGACGCAGGGCTTCGTGGCCGTCGTAGGCGGCGCTGACTCGGTGGCCGACGCTTCCCACCAACGCCGCCACGGCGCCGATCATGGCCGGCTCGTCGTCGATGACCAGGATCCGCAGGCTCATCGGTTCGGCGCCTCCGGCAGGGCCGTCACGAACTGGCTGCCGCCCGCAGGCTTGTCCTCGATCCACAGGCGGCCACCCATGGCGCCCACCAGGCGGCGGGCTGCGAAGAGGCCGACCCCCGTGCCGGGCTTGTCGCTCCCTGTGTCGAGGCGCACGAAGGGCTCGAAGACGCTCTCGCGCATCTCGGGTGGGACGCCGGGTCCGTCGTCGCCGACCGCGACGTGGACCTCGCCATCCGCGCTCCAATCGGCAACCACGATCTCGGCGCCCGGCGGCGCGTACTTGGCGGCGTTTTCGAGCAGCAGCTCCAGGACCTGCGCCAGGCGGGCCGGATCCCCCAGCGCGGGCCGGCTGTCGCGCGCGTAGCGCTCGAGCCGATGGCGCCGCAGGAGCGGAGCGAGCCGGGTGAGCACCTCGTCGATCACCCCGCCGACGTCGAAGGTGCGCCGCTCCACGGTCAGGAGCCGATCTGCGCGGACGGTATCGAGGATCGTGTCGACGAGGTCGTTGAGACGCAGCACCTGGCCGGTCGCGGCGGAATGCCAGCCCGCGACCTCGTCCTGGCGCCCAGGGGCGGCCGTCTCGGCCAGGAGATCCAGATAGGCCCGGACGACCGCCAGCGGCGTCCGCAGCTGGTGAGTGACGACCGCGATGAGCTCGGCGCGCGCCTGGTCGACGCTTCGCACGCCGTCGAGCTGCGCCTCCGTCTCCAGGTGCAGCCGCCGCCGCTCGACGACACCGGCGAGGAGGGACGCGATCATCGAGAGGCGTCGAATCTGCCGGGGATTGAACTCGCGGCGCTCCTCCGTCTTCACGCTCAGGACGCCGACCACGCGGTCACGAACCTCGAGCGGCACGGCAAGGATGGACGTGAAGCGCTCGTGGTCGACGCCACGGATCCACGCGCAGCGCGGGTCGTTTGCGAGGTCGTTGCTGACGACCGGGCCGCGCGTGCTGGCAGCCAGCCCGGTGATGCCCTGGCCGATGTCGAGCCGCGCGACGCCGATGTGCTCGCGGTCGACGCCGTTCGTTGCCGCCAGCGTCAGCCCGGCGCCGTCACGATCCACGAGATAGAGCGAGCAGACCTCCGCGTCCATCGCCACCGTGCCGCGGTCGACGATGAGCTGCATGAGCTCGTCCCAGGTCGACGCCCCGGCCGCAAGCTGCACGATCTCCTGGAGCGCGCCGAGCTCGGCCACGTCGGACGTCGCCGCCCCGGTCGTGCTGCTCGGGCCCATCCGATCCACTCCTGCGCTGTGCATGGCGAGGTGCAAGTCACCTGCACGTCGCAGGATGCACGATCGTGCGGGTGAGCGCAGAAGCCCACCCCGGGGTTGCCTCGTTGAATCGAGGCAGTTCGCACAACGGGATCTGGCGGCGTCGTCAGATCCCGGCGACGGTGACCTCGTCGAGCACTTCCTCGACCCCGACGACGTCGCCCACGATGCCGAGGATCTCGTCGAGAACGTCGACTGACTCGACCTCGCCCTGCACGTGCACCCGGGCGCCGGTCACGGCGATCCGAATCCGCTCTCCGGCCAGGACGTCGGACGAGCGAAGCGCCTCGATCACATCGGCCTTCAGCTCGTCGTCGCGCGGGAGGCCGCCGCCGTCATCGGCCTGGATGAGGTCGCCCTCGCGCTCCAGCTCGCCGGCGTCGGTCTCGTCGGTGCCGGCGAAGTCGACGCCCTCGGCGCCGCGTGCCTCGCTCATCACGCGGTCGGTCGGCGGGACGTACGGGATGCCCTCTTCGCGCGCGACGAGGTAGTCGTCGGTCACGCCTCCGGCTGGGTCCTCGAGCAGGTCGCCGGTGTCCTCTGAGGGCAGGGGCTGCCGCTCCGGTCGGTCATCCATCTTCCCTTTACCTCCTCTGGCCCGCTCGTGCGCAAGCGGCGTGCCGCTAGGATGCGCCGATGAGCTCCGACGCGCTCGTCACCGCGCTGCGCGCGATCGTGGGCGAGCGACACTGCCTGACCGATCCGGCGCTGCGCGCATCCTACGAGACTGATTGGACGCGTCGCTTCCACGGCGAGTCGCTCGCGGTGGTGAGGCCGGCGTCGGCCACCGAGGTCGCCGCGATCCTTCGCGCCTGCGGCGATGCCGGCGTCGGCGTTGTGCCGCAGGGCGGCAACACCGGGCTCGTCGGCGGCTCGGTGCCGCGAGGCGGCGAGGTCGTGCTGAGCCTCCTGCGGCTCAACGAGATCGAGACGGTCGATGCGACTGCCGGCGAGGTCACGGTCGGCGCCGGTGCGACCCTCACCGCCGTTCAGGCGGCAGCGCGCGCTGCCGGGTGGGGGGTCGGGGTCGACCTGGGCGCACGCGACTCCGCCACCATCGGCGGCATGGTCGCCACCAACGCCGGTGGCGTGAACGTGGTGCGCCATGGACCGATGCGTTCGCAGCTCCTCGGCTTCGAGGCCGTCCTGGCCGACGGCAGCGTCATCAGCCGACTTCCCGGTATGCCGAAGGACAACACCGGCTACGACCTCGGGGCGCTCCTGGCCGGCAGCGAGGGAACCCTGGCGGCTATCACGCGCGTTCGGCTGCGCCTCGTGCCGCAGCTTCGCCACCGTGCGGTGTGCGTCATCGGCTTCGCAGATGCCTCGGCGGCCGTCGGTGCGGCGGGCATGCTGCGCCGATCCCTGGCCTCCATCCATGCGCTCGAGCTCTTCACCGATGCGGGACTGGAGCTCGTCATGCGCCACGCCGCCGTGGCCGCACCGTTCGCCAACCGAACGCCGGTGTACCTCCTCGTCGCGGTCGCCTCCGACGAGTCCGATCCCGCAGACCACCTGTTCTCCGCGCTCGCGACCCTGGCCGTCGACGACGCCTCGGTTGCGGTGGCGACCGACGCCGATGCCAGCCATCGGCTCTGGCAGCTGCGCGAGCGCCACACCGAGGTCATCAATGCCGAGGGCGTGCCGCACAAGCTCGACGTCGCGGTGCCGGCCGCACGGTACGCGGAGCTGGTGGATCGGGCGCCGGGAGCTGTAGCGGCCGTCGCGCCGGATGCGCGGACGATCGTGTACGGGCACGTCGGCGACGGAAACCTGCATGTCAACGTCCTCGGGCCGGCGGCCGATGACGAGGCCGTCGACGAGGCGGTGCTCGAGCTCGTCCTGGAGCTCGGCGGGAGTGTCAGCGCCGAGCACGGCATCGGCGTGGCGAAGGTTGGCTGGCTGCTCCGCGACCGGGGTGCGCCGGCCGTCGCCGCCATGCGCGCCATCAAGACAGCGTGGGACCCGCTGGGAATCATGAACCCGGGTGTCTTGTTTGAGCGGTAGCATCGGCGGCATGACGAACGAATCTGGATTCCTCGAGACGAACGGCGCCCGGATCTACTACGAGGTGGAGGGCAGCGGTCCGCCGGTGGTCCTCATCCATGCGGGGGTCGCCAACCTGCGCATGTGGGACCAGCAGGTCCCCACGCTGCGCGACGCGTACCGGGTCATCCGCTACGACACGCGCGGCTTCGGACGAACCGAGACCGATGCGGTCGAGTTCTCCAACCGCGCCGACATCGCGGCCCTGCTCGACCTCCTGGGCGAGGAATCGGCGCACGTCGTGGGCTTCTCGCGCGCCGGCTCGATCGCGCTCGACTTCGCCCTCGAGTTTCCCGACCGCGTCCGTTCCCTCGTCGTCGGGGCAGGCGGGATCAGCGGCTACGAGTCGCCCGAAGAGGCACCGGCGGAGGACTTCGAGGCCGCCGATCAGCTGCTTGAGGCGAAGGACTGGGACGCGCTCGCCGAATGGGAGGCCGCGTATTGGGCCGACGGACCGGGCCAACCGGCCGACCGGGTCCCCGAGGTACGCGCCAAAGTGCACGACTGGGTCCTGACGAACTACCGGGCCGAGAAAGAGGAGGGCACGCCGCAGCGGCTCGATCCGCTGGCCGTCGGACGTCTCGGTGAGCTGAAGATGCCGCTCCTGGTGATCCTCGGCACGTTCGACGACCCCGGCACGCAGGAGTCGATGCGTCACCTGGCCGAGGCCGCCCCGCACGCGCGACTCGAGGTCTTCGAGGGCGTCGCGCACATGCTCAACCTCGAGCAGCCGGACCGCTTCAACGCGCTGCTCCTGGAGTCCCTCGGCGAGGCAGCAACGAAACTACCCCGGGCGCCAAGCCCGGGGTAGTTTCGAGTCGCGAGCGGGATCACACCATCGGGTGGTACTCCGCCATTTGTCAGTCGTCGACCTCCGAGCCGGTCACGGTGAACGACCCATCGATCTGGACCTCGACCTCAGTTCCATCGTCGCGAAGGATCTCCACGCCGTACGTGGCCCCATCGTCGCCGGCCTCGACATCGGTAACGGTTCCGCCACCGGTCGAGGCAAGCGCGGCCTCAAGAGCCCGATCTCTGTCCGCTCCCGGCGGGAGATCATCTGAGTCCGCCGCGTCGCTCTCGGCATTGTCCTGCTCGGTGCCGATGACGGCGAAGGCCCCGTCAAGCGCGACCTCGACCTCGCCGCCGGATCCACCGGTCACCTCGACACCGAAGGCAGCGCCCTCGTCGCCGGTTTCCACCGAGGTGACGGTCCCGCCACCAGTGGCACCCAGCGCCGCGGCCTCAGCCTCGTCCCGCGACTCTCCAGCGGGCAGTTGCTCCGCAGAGTCGTCCTCGTCCCCATCGGTCGCGACCGCTATGCCGACGCTGCCGGCGAGCAGCCCGAGGCTCAACGCACCTCCGACCAACCAGCGCTTTCGACTTCTCATGTTCCCTCCTTGGATTTGGATTCGGCGTGCAGCGTACGATCACGGACCTGAGCGCTTGCTGAATGGCTGCGACAAGTCATGCGTCGTCAAGACGAGGGAGCACGACCTGGATCTGTGCCCCGCCGAGCGGACTGTCGGCGATCGTGACCGAGCCGCCGTGAGCCCGGACGAGTTCCGCCACGATCGCCAGCCCGAGTCCGCTGCCGCCGTCGTTGCGAGCCCGGGCGCTATCGAGACGCACGAAGCGCTGGAACACGCGCTCACGGTCATCCGGCGGGATTCCGGCACCGTCGTCGTCCACGTGGAATTGCACGCTCGAGCCGGCCTCGCCGAGGCTGAACGCGATCCGTGCGCGCGCGTGCCGTGCGGCATTGTCCGCCAGGTTGGCGACCACCCTGCGCAGCCATACGCGGTCGCCGTTGACCCGACCGGCCGAGACAAGAGAGGTGTCGACCGTCAGCGGCGAGGACGCGCGGAGCCTGCGGGCTTCCTCCAGGACGAGGTCATCGAGATCCAGCGGATGGGCCTCGAGCTCCAGCGTCCGCTCGTCGGTCTGCGCCAGGACCAGGAGATCCTCGACCAGGCGGGCGAGCCGCAGGTCCTCGGCGAGGACCGTCTCGGCAAATTCTGCCAAGGTCGCCCGCGCCGGATGAGAGAGCGCCACCTCAGCGTGCTGGCGGATGGTGGCGATCGGCGAACGAAGTTCATGGGAGGTGTCGGCGACCAGCTCTCGCTGCCGTTGCTGTGCGCGTTCCAGTCGGTCCAGCATCCGGTTCATCGTCGTGGCGAGCCGCGAGATCTCGTCGGTGCCAGGCGCGGTCGGGACCCGGCGATGCAGCTGCGAAGCAGAGATCTCGTCGACCTCGCGGCGCATCATCTCGACGGGGAGGAGGGCGCGGCCGACGAGCAGCCAAGCGGTGACGGCCACGATCATCAGCAACAGGGGGATTCCCACCGCTAGCAGCGATGCCACGACCGTGGTCGTCTCGCCGACGTGGCCGATCGGCCGAGCGACGAGCACCTGGCCCTCCACGCCGCCGATCTCGGCCTCGGCCGCGTACGCCAGGAAGGGTTCGCCCTCGTCGCCCTCGATCGGAGCCGACCCGCCGTTGGGCAGCTCGGCGAGGGGCCGCCGGCCGGCTTCCTCGCTGCCGGCCACGAGCACGCCCTCTGGATCGAGCACCTGGATCAGCAGCGCCGACGAGTCGAGCGCAGTCAGGCGGAGCGGATCAGCACCCGCCTCCAGCTCCGCCGCGAGCTCATTCGCGCGAACGCGCAGGTCGGCAAGAACCGACGCGGTGAGTGAGCCCTGGATGAAGAGAACGAGCGCCACGGCGCCGATCACCAGCACGACTCCCACGATCGCGACCGCCGCGGCCGTCATCCGGCCGCGGACCGAGCGCAGCCGGGACCACCACCGCGCCGACTTCACGCTCATCGTCAGCCGCCGTCCGCGGCGAGCCGGTAGCCCGCTCCGCGCAGCGTGGCGATCGAATGCCGGCCGAACGGACGGTCAAGCTTGGCGCGCAGGTGCCCGATGTACACCTCCACGATGTTCGGGTCGCCCTCGAAGTCGTAGTCCCACGTGTGCGCGAGGATCTCCGTCTTCGAGACGACCTCGCCCCGTCTCCGCAGCAGGAATTCGAGCAATGCGATCTCACGCGCGGTGAGGCCGATCTCGACCTCGCCGCGCCAGGCCCTGCGCGCCGCTGGATCGAGGCGAAGGTCGCCGGCCTCGAGGAGCGCTGGCCGCTCGCGGGCGCCGCGCCGCAAGAGCGCTCGCAGCCGCGCGACCAGCACCGCCGATGCGAATGGCTTCGTCAGGTAGTCGTCCGCTCCGCTGTTGAGGGCCAAAATCTCGTCGTCCTCGCTCTGGCGGGCCGTGAGCATCAGGATGGGCGTCCAGATGCCGGCATCGCGCAGCTGAGAGCAGATCTCGTGACCGTTGAGCTCCGGAAGCATGATGTCGAGCACGATGGCGTCGTAGGGCTCTTCTCGCGCCATCCACAGGCCGTCAGTCCCGTTGAGCGCGACGTCCACCGCGAACCCATCCGCCTCGAGGCCGTTCTTCAGTCCGGCGGCCAGCCGCTTCTCGTCCTCGACAACAAGTACACGCATGCGCGCATCATCCACGCCCTTACCTGAATATCAACTGAATGGCCGCTGAATGCAGGCAGAGGTTAGAGTCGTCGCGTGAGCGAGATCGCCGCCATGCTGGAGGCCGCGGCCGGCATTCGGGCTCGGGGTGAGCGGTTCGCCTTGGCGACCGTTGTGGCGGTCCGCGGATCGTCCTACCGCAGGCCCGGCGCCCGGCTGCTGGTGCCGGAGTCGGGCAGGCCAATTGGCCTCATCTCCGGCGGATGCTTGGAGGAGGAGGCCGCCAGGCTGGCGCAGGAGGCGATAGCGCTGGATGCGCCGGTGATGGTGACGGTGGACCATTCAGCCGAAGGCGACGAGCTGTGGGGCATAGGGCTCGGCTGCCGCGGTGCGATCGACCTGCTGGCCGAGCCACCGGCCATGGCGGCAGAGACGCTGGACGCGCTGCGCGCTGCCCGAGACGGGCGGGCTACCTACTTCCTCACCGGACTCGACGGCGAGCGCCGGAGCCTGACTGCGCCGGAGGCCGATGCGCTCGGCGAGCGCGCCGCCATGGCAGTTGCCCGCGGCCGGCCGACGGTTCTCGGCGAGGCGGTGCTCGACCCGATCCTGCCGCCACTTCATCTCGTCGTGTGTGGCGCCGGACCGGACGCCGTTCCACTTGTCAGTGCGGGCCTGCGCGTGGGGTGGCGGGTCAGCGTCGTTGACTCACGCCGGCCGATGCTGCGCGCGGAGCGCTTTCCGGGGGCAGCCCTCCACGACGTCGAGCCGGCCCTCGCCGCCGAAGCTGTCCGAGCGGGTGAGTGGACCGCCGTCGTGCTCATGAGCCACGACTGGGTGCGCGACGGCGCCCTCCTGGGCGGGTTCCTGCGTCGAGGCGTCCCGTACCTCGGGGTTCTCGGGCCCCGCGACCGGACCGATCGGCTCCTTGCCGAGCTGGAGCGTTCACCATCCGATGCGGATCTCGCCGCGCTCCATGCTCCGGCCGGGCTGGACATCGGCGCGGACGGTGCCGAGGAGGTCGCCACAGCCATCATCGGCGAGATTCTCGCCTCGCTGCGCGGGCGGACGGGCGGCCCGCTGCGTGAGCGGTCCGGCTCCATCCACGGATAGATCAGCCGGCGGCGTACTCCTGCGGATGGTCCTCGCGATCACTTTCGGAGGTGCGGGCGATCGTCTCCAGCGCTTCGTCGACGGTCGTGCCGTTGGCGTCCGCGGCGCGCTTGACGTCCTCGTACGTGATGTTGACCCCTGGCTTGCCCATGTCGTCATGCGCTCGCATGCAGCCACAATTCAGGCACACGATCAATCGCTCCTTTCCAGGCGAATGCCACGAGACACCGCATCGTCGGTGCCAACACTGGTCGCCTGGGTGGGGGACCGCCTCTCAGCGCCTGGTGCTCCCGTAGCGGACCTGAACGGCCGGGCTCGAACCCCTGTGCTGCCCCATCGGCGAAGTCCTGGCCGTAATTCGCGGTCGGTTTGGGGGGCTTCGCTCCGGGATCGTCCAGGTCCGATTCACGGCTGACCTGATTCCTGTTAGCCGCCCGGTGTGCAGTCGTGCAGTCGTGCAGTCGTGCCGCGCAACCGACGCCTGAGACAGTCGCCTACCCTCCGATGAAGCTCATCTCCACCTTGGGAAGCTCGACGGTCTCGAGCGTTCGCAGCTCCGAGTAGCGATCGGTGCGGCCGAGCCAGATGGTCCGCAAGGCGTGGGCCAGGTCGTCATCGGTGGCTCCCGAGCGAAGCACCGCGCGCACGTCGTGGCCGGACGTCGCGAAGAGGCATGTGAAGAGCTGGCCGTCGGCAGACAGGCGGGCCCGCGTGCAATCGCCGCAGAAGGGCTGTGTGACGCTGCTGATGACGCCGATCTCGCCGGCGCCGTCTCGGTACCGATAGCGCTGAGCGACCTCACCGCGGTACTCGGCCTCGACCGGCTCAAGCGGCCACCGCGCGTCGATGGCGGCTACGACCTCGGCGGCGGGCACCACGTCGTCCAGCCGCCAGCCGTTCGTGTGCCCGACGTCCATGTACTCGATGAATCGCACCGTGGTGCCGGTCCCGCGGAAGTGCCCGGCCAGGTCGAGGACGGCGTGCTCGTTCAGGCCGCGGCGGATGACCGTGTTGACCTTGATCGGGCCCAGGCCGGCGTCGC
>CAYYDA010000016.1:14918-16189 GCA_964470495.1 uncultured Steroidobacteraceae bacterium
TGGCTGCCGGGTGGCAGCACGAGCGCATCAGCGATCCAGTCGATGGTTCCGTCGCCGGTCTCGTGGCTCGCACCCATCCCGCCTCCGGAGTGGTCCATGCCGGTCATGCCCTCCAGCTCCAACGGGACCCGGGTCGTCGTGCCGTCGTCGAGGTTGTCGAGGCTGAGCTCCAGGGCGGCCGATCCCGCCATCGCGTCGATGGTGGTGACCACGACCCGGTTGACGCCGGGACGGCCCGGGCTGACCGCCATGCTCATGCCCGGGGCGACCTCGCCGAAGGCGTCGGGGATCGGCTCGATCTGGATTCCTGCGGGCTCCTCGACGGGGGGCGTGATCGCCAGTGCGGCCGTCAGGACGAGCACCGTGGCGGCCAGCATGACCTCGATCGTGATGCGACTCCGGAATCCATCCAGCCAGCCCATCATCCGGCCGCCGTCGAGGTAGTTCAGCCCGCCCAGAGCCAGCGCGCCGACCGCGAAGGCGGACTTCATGAGCAGCGTGCGGCCGTACTCGGTGCCGACCGGGATGAGGGTGCCCGTCTGCGTCCAGGCCGCATGCACGCCGGTCAACCCCACCAGGCCGATGGACACCAGCGCGAGTGCCGAGAACCGGGGCACGAGCTCTCGCATTTCCGGCCGACGACCACCCGGTCCGGCCACCAGCTCGGGCCATCGAACCAGCACGAGCAGCCCCACGATCCCGCCGATCCAGACCGCGGCCCCAGCGACGTGCACGACCTGGGCGATGAGCGGTGTGACGCCGGGCAGTGCGGCGGTATGGCCGGACGCCACCAGCAGGATGATCCCCGACAGCCCCGTGGCCGCCGCCACGGCCCCGGCAAAGCGAGGCGCCACGAAGGACAGCGCCGCCGCCCCTACCGCGGCGACGAGCGCGCGTGCGGTCTGAAGCGCTCCGTTGCGGGTCCCGACCAGGTAGTCAATGACCGACCCGGCCTCGAGCCCGGCGAGGATCGCCACGGTCAGCGTCGCGGCGCCGCCCACGAGGAGCGCACCGGCCAGCGCTCGGACGAGCCTGGCGGGCATCGGTCCATCACGGATCACGACCCGATGGAAAACGGCCATCCCCAATGCCAGGAGGAGCCCGATGTAGGTGAGCCATCGGCCGATCACGCCGGGTGGGTCTGTCTCGCTGTGGGTCATGCCCTGGGGGCCGCCCGCGAGCGAGCCCGCCACATCGCCGACACCGAAGTTGAAGAACCCTTCCGCCGTGTGGCCGTCGGCCGACGAGAGGGTGCGCCAGGTGAGCCGGTA
>CAYYDA010000017.1:0-16151 GCA_964470495.1 uncultured Steroidobacteraceae bacterium
CGCGTGCCGACCGGATCGACGAGGCGGCGGCGCTCGCCGGCGACTCTGAAGAGGCGGGAGCGCTCGTCGACGCCGGGTGGACCGCGCAGGCGCTGCGCGAGCTGTCGCCGGAAGCCATCCGGTGGCTGGCGGCCGCCGCGGCGATCCACCAGCTGCTCGACGAGGTGAACCTGGCCGTCGGACGGATCAGCGAGCTCGTCGGGGCGGTGAAGGGCTATGTCTACCTCGACCAGGCGGCGGTCCAGCGAGTCGACGTCCGGACCGGCCTCGAGCAGACGCTGATCATCCTCCGGCATCGGCTGGAGGATGGCATCGAGGTGCGGCGGGAGCTGGCCGACGATCTGCCGCACATCGAGGCTCACGGCTCGGAGCTGAACCAGGTGTGGACGAATCTGATCGACAACGCCATCGATGCCATGGACGGGCACGGCACCCTCATCGTGCGCGCCGAGCCCGATCCGGAAGCCGACGGTGTGCGCGTCTCGATCTGCGACACCGGCCCCGGCATCCCGGACGACGTCCGCTCGCACCTGTTCGAGCCGTTCTACACGACCAAGCCGCCCGGGAAGGGCACCGGGCTGGGGCTCCACATCTCGCACACGGTGGTGGCGCGCCACGGGGGCCGGATCGATGTCGACTCGGAGCCCGGGAAAACGTGCTTCGTCGTTACCCTTCCTGCGGGAGTCTGAGACCCGGTGGCAGGGAGCGCCTGCGCTCGTCGGGATCGGCCTCGACGAAGGCATGGATGCCATCCAGCACGCGCTGCGGCGGTGAACGCGGTGTGGACCCTGGTCTTCCCGCTGACCATGGTCACGAACACGTTCGCCTCGCCCGCGACGATGCCTGCCTGGCTGGGCACGATCGCTGAGTGGAACCCGCTCTCGGCCACGATCGGGGCGACGCGCGACCTGTTCGGCAACCCCAGCGCCGGCGGGGCATCGTGGATCGTCGAGAACGCGATGCTCATGGCGATCGTGTGGCCGCTCCTGCTGATCGCGATTTTCCTGCCGCTCTCCGTGTGGCGCTA
Organism: uncultured Steroidobacteraceae bacterium; assembly: GCA_964470495.1. GTDB lineage: Bacteria > Chloroflexota > Limnocylindria > QHBO01 > QHBO01 > JACDBZ01. Next base: position 1,028 of record CAYYDA010000017.1, read on the forward strand.
CCGTCGCCTGAGCCGCTGAGCCCGTCGCTCAGCCTGGCTCCGGTTGCGGCTCCGGCGTGAGCCGCGAGCGCACCCGGATGGTGACCATCAGGAGCCCGGCAATGATGAACGCGACGCCGAGCAGCTGGAGGGCCGACGGCGCCTCGGCGAGGATCAAGATCCCGAGCACGACCGATGCGACCGGCTGAATGGTGAGGACGACCGAGGTGATCGCCGCGGGCAGGCGCGGCAGGCTGATGCTGATGAGGAGCCAGCCGCAGACCTGAATGCCGAGCGCCAAAAGCAGCAGGTAGCCGTGCGCCGGCCAGGTCGGGACGAGGTCGATCTCGCCCAGTGGCAGCCCCACGGCCAGGGAGATCACCGCGCACGAGAGCGTCGCGTCGAAGAGCGGGCCTGCCGGTCGCCGCATATCGGCGTTCGCCCCTCGCTGAACGAGGATGAAGCCGCCGTACGCGAGGCCGGTGGCGAGGCCCAGGATGACTCCCAGCACGGGGTTGGCGCCGAAGGCACCGGTTCCGATCACACCTGAGATGAGCACGACGCCGATGAGGACGAGCGGCACCGAGATAGCCACTCGCCCGGACGGCCGCTCGCCGAGGAAGATCCACGCCGCGATCGGCACCACGACGACCTGGGTGTTGCCGAGGACAGTGGCCAACCCGGCGCCGACCTGGTTGATGGCGTGGTGCCAGAGAATCAGGTCCGCGGCGAAGAACGCGCCGGCCAGCCAGGCCAGGCGAATCTGGCTCGCGGGCCGCGGCCCGTATCGACGACGTTCGTAGAGCGCCAGCAGAGCGAGAGGCGGCAGCGCGTATGCGCAGCGGAAGAAGGCAGCGGTCGACGGTGGGACGCTTGCCTTGCTGACCAGGACCGCCGAGCCGGCGATCGTCAGCGCCCCCAGGACGGCGGCCAGGACAGGACGGTCGACAAGGAACCGGATGGTGGCGCGCACCCGCGAAGCCTATCCGAGGTCCCAGCGGTGCGCCCATCTGCGGGCGAGATCGCCCTTGCCTCGAGGGCCGCGGCATCGCACACTCGCGACGCGATGCCCGAGCTCCTCACCGGTACCGTCACGTTCCTCTTCAGCGACATCGAGGGGTCCACTCGGCTGCTTCAGGCCCTGGGCGACGGCTGGCCGCCGGTCCTGGCGCGTCACCAGGAGTTGCTGCGGGCGGCCTTCGACGTCGAGGGCGGCGAGGAGGCCGGGACCGAGGGCGACTCCTTCTTCGTCGCCTTTCCGACCGCACCGGGCGCCGTGGCTGCAGCAGTCGCCGCGCAGCGCGCACTTGCCACCGAGGCCTGGCCAACCGACGCCGAGATCCGCGTCCGCATCGGCCTTCACACCGGCGAGGCCGGGTACTCAACCGATTCCTACGTTGGTCTCCACGTGCATCGGGCCAGCCGCATCGCCAGCGCCGGCCACGGCGGCCAGGTGCTCCTCTCGGACGCGACGCGAGCGCTGGTTCAGCACGCGCTGCCGGACGGCATCGACCTGCGTGACCTCGGCGAGCATCGGCTCAAGGACCTCGAGCACGCCGAGCATGTGTGGCAGCTCGTCATTCCCGGCCTTCGCAACGAGTTCGCGCCGATCGGGTCGCTGGATGCCGTCCCGAACAACCTGCCGACGCGACTGACCACCTTCCTCGGCCGGGAGCGCGAGATCGCCGAGATCGGCGCCCTGCTCGAACGCAGCCGGCTGCTGACACTCACGGGCCCGGGCGGCACCGGCAAGACGCGGCTCAGCCTCGAGGTCGCGGGCCGGGCGCTCGCGGGCCACGCCGCAGGCGTCTTCTTCGTCGAGCTGGCACCGATCAACGAGGCCGACCTCGTTCCCGCCACCATCGCCCAGGCGCTCGGCCTGCCGGACCGCGGCGGACGCAGCTCGGTCGATCGGTTGATCGACGCCATCGGCGAGAAGCGGATGCTCCTGGTGCTCGACAACTTCGAGCAGGTCGTGGCGGCGGGACCGGCGATCGCGGAACTCCTCGCCGCGTGTCGCAACCTGACCGTCCTCGTGAGCAGCCGGAGCGTCCTCCACGTCTCGGGCGAGCAGGAATACCCCGTGCCGCCTCTCGGGCTCCCGGATCCCGCGCGCCTGCCGCCGCTGACCCAGCTCAGCGAGTACGAGGCGGTGGCGCTGTTCATCGAGCGCGCTCGCTCGGTCAAGCCCGACTTCGGGGTCACGAACGAGAACGCCCCGGCCGTGGCCGAGATCTCCGTTCGCCTGGACGGGCTTCCCCTGGCCATCGAGCTCGCAGCGGCGCGGATCAGGATCCTCACCCCTCAGGCGATGCTCAGCCGGCTCGAGCACAGCCTGGGCCTGCTGGCGGGAGGTTCGCGAGACCTTCCGGAGCGGCAGCAGACCCTGCGTGGAGCGATCGCGTGGAGCCACGACATGCTCGACGACGGCGACCGTTCGCTCTTCGCGTGCTTCGCGGTCTTCGTTGGTGGCGCAGGGCTCGAGGCGATCGAGCGCGTCTGTGGGAATGACGTATCCGGCGAGCTGCTCGACGCCCTGGGATCGCTGGTCGAGAAGAGCCTGATCCGGCAGGTGGAAGGGATCGGTGGCGAGCCGCGCTTCCGGATGCTCGAAACCATCAGGGAGTTCGCCGTCGAGCAGGCGATCGCCGCCGGCCGATGGGATGCCATGCGCGCCGAGCACGCCGCGCACTTCCTGGACCTCGCCGAGGAATCGTCCTCGCACGTGATGGGGTCGGACAAGCGAACGTGGCTCGACCGGCTCGAGGAGGACCACGACAACCTGCGCGCCGCGATCGGCTGGGCTGTCGAGGCCGGAAAGACCGATTCCGCAATGCGCCTCGGCTCCACCCTCTGGCGCTTCTGGCAGATGCGCGGCTACCTGGCCGAAGGGCTCGAGCGCCTCGAGCAGATCCTGGCGCTGCCGGAGGGACCCGAGCACCTCGCCGCTCGAGCGGATGCGCTGGACGCGGCCGCCGGCCTGGCGTACTGGCAGGCCGAGACGGAGCGCTCGCGTGCCTTCTACCGACGGGAGATCGACGCGCGGCGCGTGCTCGGGGATCAACGCGGGCTGGCTGAAGCGCTCTACGGGATCTCGTTCACGTGGTCGATCATCGGCCTCCAGGAGCCCGGGAACGCCGCGGCGGCGCTGGCGTACGTGAACGAGGCGATCGCCATCTTCCGCGAGCTCGGTGACGTGTCCGGCGTGGGGCGGTGTGACTGGGCACTCGCCAACGTCGCGTACGGGACGGGGCGGACCGACGACGCGCGGCGCCATGCAACGGAGGCGCTGGCCGTCTTCGAGGCGGTCGACGACCGGTTCATGGTCGGGTGGGCGAGCTTCACCATGGCCCTGGCCGAGATGAGCGACTTCCTTGCAAGCGGGGACCGATCCACGTTGCCCGAGGCGCGCCACTGGCTTCGCCAATCGCTCGACACCTTCACCGATGCCCAGGACGTCAGCGGCTACACACTCGTGGTGGATGGACTGGCGCACGTCGCGTTCTACGAAGGTGATCTGCATCGTGCCGCGCGACTCTCGGGCGCGGTCGCCACCCTCGAGCGGACGAGCGGGACCGGGTTGACCCTGTTCAACCGCGAGGTCCTCGGCTTCAACCCCGAGGACCTGCGCACGGACCCGTCGTATGCGGGCGATTGGGCTGCGGGCGCCGAGCTGACGGCCGATGAGGCTGTGGCCTACGCGCTGGAGACCGACCCGGCCTGAGCAGGCGGTCGATTCAGCTGGGAGCCGCCAGATCCCGCCGCGGGAAGATGACGATGGCGAAGATCACGGGCACCAGGGCTGCGACGAACACGATCACTAAGTCGAGCGGTTGCATCTCGCCGGTGAGGATCTCGCCCGGGTTGAAGTGGTGGAACAGCGAATACTCCTGGGTCCAGGCCGCTTCGGTCCAGAGCGATCCCAGGATCTCCAGGAAGTAGTTGGCCAGCAGGTACGCGAGCGAGAGGCCGATCGCCGGGCCGGGCCGGTCGAAGCTGACCGAGGCCGCCAGGCCGAAGGTGGTGAAGGCCGCCCACAGCCCGAACCCGTTGAGGAGAACGAGCGGCATCTGCGCGAGGTCGACCTCGTCGGTGATGCCCTGGAGCGCGGATCCGCCGACCATGCCGCCGAGGATCGCGATCAGCACGACGAGGACCGCGATCAGCAGCGCCCCCAGGATGCTCGCGTAGAGATTGAGACGCGAGATCGGTCGCGCGAGGAGGACCTCGAGCGTCCCGCTCGCCCGTTCGCCGGCCACTGCGGTGGCGGAGGCGCCGACGGCGAAGATGCCGACCATGGCGATCGCAAGGGGGTGCTGAACGCCCAGCGTGATGGCGCCGGGCAACGTGAAGAGCGAGCCCGACCCGAAGTTCATGAGCTCCTGTGGAAAGGCGCCGGAGTTGATGAGGTCCCGGACGACGTCGCTGAACGCGGCGTAGATGACGGGGATCAGCACTCCCCAGCCAATGCCGGCCAGGACAACGGCGGTGAGGCGCACGCGCTGCCAGCGCAGCGTCTGCATCAGCAGCCGCCCGCTCACGACGCCGCCTCGTCGTCGCTGCCGGTGGCGTAGTACTCGAGGAACGCCTCCTCGAGGCTCGCGGGCTCGATGGTGAGGTCCTCCAAGCTCGGCGAGGCGATGGCCCGCACGAACCCAGCGACCTCGCCCGACAGCATCCCGATGACCCGGTTGCCGTCCACCTGCACGTCCTCGAGGCCGGGCAGCGCGGACAGGTCCGGCGTGCCTCGCCAGCGGAGCATCACGCGCCGCCGGCGCCGCGCAAGGAGCTCGCTCACTTCATGGATCGCCATCAGGTGGCCGGCGCGGATGATCGCGACGCGGTCGCACAGCCGCTCCACTTCGGAGAGGACGTGCGACGAGAAGAAGACCGTGCGACCCTCGCGGCGCAGGTCGTCCAGGATGCCGTAGAAGGCATGCTGCATGAGCGGGTCGAGCCCTTCGGTGGGCTCGTCCAGGATCGCGAGCTCGGGATCGTGCTGGAGTGCCTGCACGACGCCGATCTTCTGCCGCATCCCGCGCGAGTAGTCGCGCACCCTGCGTCGCAGGACCGATCCCGGCAGCTCGAGCCGATCGCACAGCTCGGCGCGCCGGCGCGGCTCGCGGCCCTGCAGGTCGGCGAGGTATTCGAGCGCCTGCTCACCGGTGAGGGAGTCATAGAGGGCGATGCCACCGGGCAGGTAGCCGGTGAGGCGCCGGATCTCGACGGAGTCGAGCGCGATGTCCATGCCGAGCACGCTGGCGCCGCCACTCGTCGCGTGAAGGAAGCCGAGGAGGGTCCGGATCATGGTCGACTTGCCGGCGCCATTGGGCCCCAGGAAGCCGAAGATCTCGCCCTCGTTGACGTCGAGGGTCAGGGCGGTGAGCGCCTCGACCGAACCGTAGTGCTTCGTCAGCGCTCGGGTGCTGATCACCGGGTTCGACGGCGTACCCTCCATCGGGCTGATCGTACCGCGCCCGCCGCCAGATGGGGACCACCCGCTACCATCCGCCGATGCATGTCGTCGTGATCGGTGCCGGGGTCTTCGGCACGTGGACCGCGCGCTGGCTTGGGCGTCGTGGCGCAACCGTGACGCTGATCGACCAGTACGGGCCGGGGAACTCGCTCGCCAGCTCCGGCGACGAGTCCCGCGTCACGCGCTCTGCGCATGGGCCGGACGATCATTACCCGCTCTGGCAGCGACATTCCCTGTCGCAATGGCGCCAGCTGGATCCCTCGCTCTTCGTCCGCACCGGCATTCTCTGGTTTGCGCACAGCGACGACGGCTTCGAGGCCGATTCAGCCGCCACGCTCGAGCGGCTCGGCATCCCATCCGAGCGCCTCGGGCGCGATGCGATGGCGGACCGCTATCCGCAGATCGTGACCGACGATCTCGCCTGGGGCCTCTACGAGCCAGAGGCGGGAGCGCTGCTCGCCCGCCGGGCGGTGGCAGCCACCGCCCGCGCCTTCGTGGAAGAGGGTGGAGAGGTCCGCATCGGCCTTGCCCGGGTGGAGGGGGAGACAGTGCTCGTCGACGAGTCGGCAATCGAGGCCGATTCGATCGTCTTCGCCGCCGGCCCGTGGCTGCCGAAGCTTCTCGGCCCGATCGTCGGCCTCGAGCTGAGCGTCCCGCAGCAGGAGATCATCTACTTCGCCACGCCACCCGGCGACGACCGCTTCGACGCAGCCAACCACCCGATGTGGATCGACTACGACGGGTCCATCTATGGCCTGCCGTCGATCGAGCGCCGGGGGTTCAAGGTTGCGCCCGACTGGCCGGGACCGATCGTCGACCCCGACCGCCAGGAGCGCCGTCTCTCCGACGACCGGGTCGACGCGGCCCGTGCCTACCTCGCCCGACGCTTCCCGGCGCTGGCGGATCAGCCGGTGGCGGAGGGCCGCGTGTGCCAGTACGAGCTCACGCCCGACACCCATTTCATCGTCGACCGCCATCCGTCGATCGCCGACGCCTGGGTCGTCGGCGGCGGCTCCGGCCACGGCTTCAAGCACGGACCGGCGCTGGGCGAGTACCTCTCCGCTCTGGTGGCCGGTGATACCGCGGCGGCCGCGACCCTCGCGCCGCCGGACGACCGCTTCGCACTGCGGCGGCGTGAGCCGGGCATCGGCATGCGCACCTCGGGCGCGGCACCACTGAACGCCGGGCCGGAGCTTCCGACGGGCTAGGGCGTGATCTCTGCGAGGGCGCCGGAGAACCGCTCGTACGTCTCCTCACTGAACAGCACGAACCGCGCGACCTCGACGTCAGTCATCCCGCGCAGGTGCTCCGCGACCGCGTTGATCGCCACGCGTGCGCCCGCATGCGGCGGATACCCGTAGATCCCCATGCTGATGGCGGGAAAGGCGACGCTCCGTGCGCCGAGCTCATCGGCGAGGCTCAGGCAGGACCGATACGCGCCGGCGAGATGTTCCGGCTCGCCGTGGGTGCCGCCGCGCCAGACCGGCCCGACTGCGTGGAGCACCCAGCGGGCCGGAAGCTCGTGGGCGTCGGTGGCAACGGCAGTTCCGGTCGGCGTGCCGTCGGGATAACGTCGGCGCAGCTCCTCGAGGAGGCCCGGACCGGCCGCCCGGTGGATGGCGCCATCGACGCCGCCGCCCCCGCGAAGCGCCTCGTTAGCGGCGTTGGCGATCGCGTCGACGCGTTCAGCCGTGATGTCGCCACGCGCCAGCTCGAGCCGCCGGCCATCGATCAAAATCTCGCCCGTCACCGGATGAAGGTACCCGACTGTGGCCGCAGGTCAGGCGGGCGCGGTGCACTCCACCGGCCGCGGAGGTGGAAAGTATTCGACGTTCACCAGCCGGTTCGCCGCGAAGGTCAGGGCCCATGCGCTGCCCTTGGCGGCGGCGAACGGCTCGGGCCGGTCGAGGTCGTCCGCCACCAGCAGCCTGTCAATGAGGTCGGGGATCACGTCCCCCTGCGAGCAGGCGACGGCATCGCGATCCGGATCGGTCGAGCGCAGGACGGCAACCGCCTCTTCCTCGCGCCCCGGATAGGTGGCCTCCGACAGAAGCGGTTCCTCCTGCACCGGCAGACCGAGGGCGTCGGCGAACGGAGCGACGGTATCGACGCAGCGTGTGACGTCGGCCGAGACGATCGAGCCCACGTCGAACCGCGCCAGGAGCCTAACGAGCTCGTCGGCCTGTGCCTGGCCGCACTCGTCGAGGGGACGGTCGCGGTCGTCGCCCTCCCACTTCGACCGGCTGCCGGCGCTGGCATGGCGTACGAGGAGCACGGTCCGCGTCGGCGCCGGGCCCTGGGCGAACCGGCGCAGGAGCTCCCGATCGGTTTCGCGCGTCAGCAGGTGCTCAGCCTCCGCCAGGGGCATCCAGCGCAGGCCGTCCACCTCGCGTGTCGGAGTGAACGCTCCGGTGGTCGCCTGCATGGCCCACCAGCGCACGACCTTGGGCCGAGCCACCTTCCCGATGACCTTGTCGTAGCGCGTCTCACCCAGGGGTCGACCGATGCGGACGTGGAAGCCCGTCTCCTCGAGCACCTCGCGCACGGCGCCCTCGACCTCCGGCTCGCCGGGTGCGAGCTTCCCCTTTGGCAGGCTCCAATCGTCGTACCGGGGCCGATGCACGAGGGCGACCTCGACGCCGTCCCCGTTCGGGCCGGACTCCGTGCGACGCCAGACCACGCCACCCGCGGCGCGGATGGTGGCGACACTCACGCGGTCACCCAGCGCCGAAGCTTCGGCCGCCGCAGGTCGCGCCAGGCGTCGGGGACGGCCTGCCGTGCCGCGTTCGCGCGCTGCACCTCGCGCTCCAGCGTGATGCCGGCCGCCAGGTTGAATGGCCCGTTCTCGGGGTGGCGAGCCGCCGAGGCGAGGATCTCCTCGCGCGAGGTCGCCGCATCCTGGAGCTCGCCGAGGAGCGTCTGGAGCGCCGCCAGCCGCTTGCGGATCGCATCGGCGCCATCCCGACGAGCGCCGTCGAGCGCAGGACCGATGGCATCCGCCGCGTACCGAGCGCGCTTGGCGCGAATCCTGAGCTCGTGATAGTCGGCGTCGGTCCATGCGGGGCTCATCCGCTCGCCATGCTTGGCGAGCCGCTTCCAAGCGGCGTCGAACAGAGGCGGCAGCACGGATCCGGCCGGCTTCGATGCCGCGCGGAGGAGTCGGGGTGCGGCCGCGGCGGCCACGAGCCGCTCGAGCAGCGCCGCGTAGCGCTCGTCCCGGAGCCGTTCGAGGAGCGCGCCGCGATCCGCCTCACGACGACGGGCGAGCCCGTCCAGCAGCGGATCCACGACCGGGCGCAGATCGGCGGCGATCGCCCCGAGCCGATCGATCAGGACATCCAGGTCGCGCACCTCACCGAGCTGGCGGGCCAACCCACGGAGCTCCGAGTTGAGCGCATCCGCCCAGCGCGCATCGAGGAGGGGTCCAAAGACGCGAAGGTGGCTCCGCAGCCGGCGGAGCCCGACCCGCGCCTGGTGGAGCGATTCGACGTCCCCCATGCGCATGCCGGCGTCGTGTTGCACGATCCGGTCCACTGCCTCCGTCAGCGCGGCCCGCACCGCTGCGCCGGCGGGGTGCTCCGGACCGATCTCCGGCGGCACCGCGTCGGCCGGTGCGGTCGCTGCGGGCCCCAGCGCCCGCACCACTTTCGGGATCGGTTCCGCGTCGACCGCGCCGGCCGAGCGCAGCAGGCCGGCGATGCGCTGCAGATGCTCCACGTCGAGCCCCTGCGACTCGAGCTCCAGCTCGCGGAACCGCGAGATCCTGCGGCCATGCTCCATGACCGACACCTCGTCGTCGTCCAGCATGGCTACGGCCCGACCCTCCCCGTCGACCAGCGACCAGATCCGGCGCCGCGTGCGGAGCTGCGCGATCTCGGTCAGTGGCGCAGTCCGCGCGTAGGCGGTGACGAGGTCGGCGGCGCGCGCGGGAACCCGGTCCGCCCCACCCTTCATCTCGATCTCCCGGCGCGCGAGGATCCCATTCCCGTCGGCCGCCTGCGGATCCTCGACCGGAAGCGGAAGCTTCAGCGTCCAGCGAGGCCCGCCGGGCTCGCCTGTGCGGCGCCGCAGGGTCACGCCGTGGCGCGCCAGGCGCAGGTCGGCGGTATCCCAGTACGTGGCCCACAGGTCCTGCGACTCTTCCTGGCGCACCTCGGCCACCGCCCCGTCATCGGTCAGGTCGGGGAGGGAGAACGCACCGTCGATGGCGAGCTTGAGCTCGACCTCGTCGTTGTTGTCGTCGGTCATGCGGACGCGCGGGGCCGTTGAAGCTCGGCCTGGACGCTCAGCGCGGGGCCCGCCCCGTTGTCGGACGAGGACACGCGGTGCCACTCGGCATTCGACGAGAGCGCCCACGCGCCGATGCGATCCTTCAGCCCCAGCTCCAGGATCTCCTCCACCCTGGCCTTGATTCCAGCGTCGTCCACGCGCACCAGCGTTTCGACGCGGCGGTCGAGGTTGCGATGCATCATGTCCGCCGAGCCGATCCAGACCTCGGGCACGCCGCCGTTGCCGAACCAGTACACCCGGGAGTGCTCCAGGAACCGGCCGAGGATGCTTCGCACCCGGATCGTCTCAGAGAGCCCCGGCACGCCGGGACGCAGGCCGCAGATGGCACGCACGACGAGGTCGATCTCGACCCCGGCGCTGGATGCGGCGTACAGGGCCTCGATGACGGCCTCGTCGAGGAGCCCGTTCAGCCTCCACATGATCCGGCCGGGCTTCTCGGGCGTGGAGAGGCGGGCCTCGCGCTCGATCATCTCGATCATGCGCCGCCGCATGTTGATGGGAGCCACGATCAGCCGTTCGTACTCGGAGCGCCGGCTGTACCCGGTGAGCAGGTTGAACAGGTGGTTCACGTCGGCGGCCAGCGTGTGGTCGGCGGTGAGGAGTCCGAGGTCCTCGTACGTCCTCGCCGTCGTGGGGTTGTAGTTCCCGGTGCCGATGTGGACATATCGGCGAATGCCGGCGCCCTCCTGCCGGACGACGAGGCACAGCTTGGCGTGCGTCTTGAGCCCGACCAGCCCATACACGACGTGGCACCCCGCGCGCTCCAGCATCCGGGCCCAGACGATGTTCGCCGGCTCGTCTCCCCTGGCCTTGATCTCGACCAGGACGACGACCTGCTTGCCCGCGGCCGCCGCATCGACGAGCGCGTCCACGACAGGGCTGTCGCCGGAGGTCCGATACAGCGTCTGCTTGATGGCAAGGACCGATGGATCCGCCGCCGCCGCCTCGATGAATGCCTGCACCGACGTGCTGAACGAGTCATACGGGTGGTGCACGAGCACGTCACGCTCGGCGAGGGCGCCGAAGATGTCGGCCGAGCCATCCTCGGGGGCGACCAGCGCCAGCGGAGTCACTGCCGCCAGTGGCGGATCCTTGAGGTCCGGGCGGTCGAGCGCGTGCAGGTTCCACAGGTCAACCAGGCCCAGCGGGGCCGGCAGCCGAAACACGTCGCGCTCGGTCACCTGGAGCTCGCGCATGAGCAGGGCAAGCACCTCGGGCGAGGTCCGGCGCTCCACCTCGAGCCGGACGGCCGGGCTGAATCGCCGCCTCCGCAGCCGGTCCTCGAGCGCCTCGAGCAGATCCTCCGCGTCGTCGTCCTCGATGTCCAGGTCGCTCGACCTCGTGACGCGGAAGCTCGTCGACTCCAGGATCTTCATGCCGGGGAACAGCGGCGCCAGGTTCGCGGCGATCACGTCCTCGAGCGGGACGAACACACGCGCGTCGTCCCCGGGCGACAGGAACCGGGGGAGGAGTGGCGGAACCTTTACGCGGGCGAACCGGCGCTGGCCGGCGGCCGTATCGGCGACGACCACGGCCAGGTTCAGCGACAGGTTGCTGATGTAGGGGAACGGGTGTCCGGGGTCGACCGCGAGCGGCGTCAGGACCGGGAACACCCGCTCGTGGAAGGTCGCCGTCAGCGAGGCTCGCTGGGTCTCGTTGAGCTGGCGCCAGCGCAGGACCCCGACGCCGGCCCGCGAGAGAGCCCGCCGCAGGGATCCGCCGAACGCACGTGCGTGGCGCTCGGTCAGCTCGCCGACGCGCGTCCTGATCGTCTCCATCTGCTCGGCCGCGGTCAGGCCGTCCGGGGAGCGCGTGCCGAGCTGCGAGGCCGCCTGCTCGTGGAGTCCGGCAACTCGGATCCCGAAGAACTCGTCGAGGTTCCCCGCGACGATTGCCGCGAACTTCACCCGCTCAAGCAGCGGTACGGACCGGTCCTCGGCCAGCTCGAGGATGCGCGCGCAGAAGTCGAGCGCCGATAGCTCACGGTTGATGTATCGGCTGGCTCGCTCTTCGACGAATGGCGCGACGACACGCCGCGACGTTGCCATGCGACTGGTCATGCTGACGGTCATAGATCAACGGATCGTAAAGCCGAACTGCGCGCGTGACCATCACCTGAATTCAGGTGCTCCGCGACGTCGGCTCAGCGAGAGACCCGCGTCGCGCGCCAGATGCTGCGCAGGCCGGCACGCTGGCCGTACATCAGCACGCCGGCGCTGTAGATTCGGGATGCGATCCACATGGCGGCGAGGAGGGTCGCCGTCAGCAGCGCCAGCGACATCAGCACCTCGCCGATGCCGACGTTGGTGAGCAGCATCCGCGCCGGCATGAGGTACGGGCTGAAGAAGGGAACGAGCGAGAGCACACCGACCCACGAGGCGTCGGGGTCGTTGAGCCCGGTGAACGCCGCGAAGTAGCCGCCCATGGCCAGGAAGATGAGCGGCCCGGCCGCCTGCTGGACGTCCTCGATGCGGCTGACCATCGAGCCGGCCGCCGCGTAGAGCGTCGAGTACAGGAGGAAGCCGAGCAGGAAGAAGGCGGTGAACGACACGATCATGGTGAGGTCGAGATCGGGCAGGGTGATCGGCGCCTGGCCGGTGATGCCCAACGCCTCCGAGATCGGCCCGTTGGCGACGAAGCCGATGATGGCCGCGGCCACGATCGCCACGTACTGGGTGAGGCCCGCGGCCCCGGTCCCCAGCACCTTGCCGGTGAGCAGCTGGCGCGGCGTGGCGGCGGTGATGAGCAGCTCCATGACCCTGCCCGACTTCTCCTCGGCCACGCTCTGCGCGACCCAGTTGCCGTACGTCAGGATCGCCATGAAGGTAAGGATGACGACGGCGTAGGCGAGGATGAACGCGCCGCCGAAGTCCTCCTGGTCGCGGGGGTCGTCGGGGTCGATCGGCGTGGCCGTGAACGTTGGCGGCCGGAAGATGTCCGCGCTCTGGTCCGGGCTGATGCCCGCGAGCTCGAGCCGCTCGGCCACGGCGAGCGCGGTCGCCGCCTGGGTGATGAGTAGCCGCGTCTGGTTCGTCGGGCTCGCGCTGCCCAGGTACTCGAACGCCAGGTCGCCTGCTTCGTCGCGGGTGATCGTCAGCAGGGCGTCGAGCTCGCCGTCACGGACGGCCTGCGCGGCCTCCTCCGCGTCGTCGGTGCGTGTGACGCGCGGGCGCTCCTCGTCAGTTGCCGCCTCTGCGTCGGGGTCGGCTCCGAGCGCAAGGGCCGTCTGGATCGCGAGGACGGGGTCGGTGCCGAGGTCATCGGCCTGGACGTCGACCGCGATCTGTGGCGGATCGGCGACGCCGACGGCCGACAGGATCGTCGGCACCATGGTGATCGCAACGATCGCGACGGCCAGCAGCAGGGTCGTGATGAGGAAGGCGCGGCCGCGGACCCGGAACAGGTACTCGCGTCGCGCGACGTGGAGCGCGTTGGGGAAGAGGCCGCTCATGCGCTCGCACCGCGGCCGGTGGCGGCCAGGTGCTCCTCAGATTCGTCGACCGCGCGGTGGCCGACGTGCTCGATGAAGATCTCCTCGAGACTCGGCTCGGTGATCTCGAAGCGTGTCACTCGGTCACCGCGGTCGATCGCCGCGCGAAGCACGGTCTCCGGGTCGCGATCCGCCGGCACGTGGAGCTCGATGTAGTCCTCTCGTTGGGCGGTGACCGTGACGCCGGGCAGCTCGCCGACCCAGTCGGCGCCGTGTCCGTCGCCGTCGGTTGCGAGGCGGACCACCTGCCGGCCCATGGCGCGCTTGACGTCGCGCACGGCCCCGCTGACCACCACGCGTCCACGGTCGACGATGGCGATCGACTCGCACAGCTCCTCCACCGTCTCCATCTGGTGGGTGCTGAAGATGAGCGTCTTGCCACGGTCACGCATCTCGAGGAAAGCCTCCTTCAGCAGGCGTACGTTGACCGGATCGAGCCCGCTGAAGGGCTCGTCCATGATCAGCACCTCGGGGTCGTGGAGGATGGCCGCGATGAACTGGATCTTCTGCTGATTGCCCTTCGACAGCTCCTCGACCTTGCGATCACGGTAGTCGGGGATGCGGAAGCGATCGAGCCAGTCGTCGATCTCCGCTGTCGCATCGGCGTCGGATACTCCGTACAGCGCCGAGAAGAAGCGCAGCTGCTCGCTGACCTTCATGCGCGGGTAGAGGCCCCGCTCCTCCGGCAGGTAGCCCCACGTGCGTCGCGGGAGGGCCGTGTTCTCGACGCCTTGCCAGGTCACGTGACCTGAATCCGCTCGGAGGATGTCGAGGACGATCCGCATGCTCGTCGTCTTGCCCGCACCGTTCGCGCCCAGCAGGCCGAAGATGCGTCCGGGCTTGACCGTGAAGCTCACGCCGTCGAGCGCCACGACATCGCCGAACCGCTTGTGCAGGCCGTCGACGACGAGGCTCAATGGTCATCTCCGCTAGCTCGAGGCTCGGGTTGTACTCGCCGCGCTCAAGGTACCCGATCGTCTGATAATTCACCGCTAAGGCGTCCGCCAGCGTGCGCGTCGGTCCTGCTACACTCCGATTTCCCAACCGCCACGCGCCGCGACCCAGGTGCGGCGGTTCGTCCCTGTGCAACCCCTCCACGAGAGCCGCCCTCATGAAGATCGCTGTCCCTCGCGAGACCGCCGATGGCGAGACCCGCGTCGCGCTCACGCCACAGATCGCCGGCCAGCTGATCGGCGACGGCGTGCAGGTCCTTGTCCAGGCCGGTGCCGGGGAAGCGTCGTCGAACACCGACGAGGCATTCCGGGAGGCGGGCGCCACCATCGTTCCCGATGCGCCGGCCCTGTACGAGCAGGCGGACCTGGTGCTCCGTGTCGGCCGACCGTCCGACGAGGAGGTCGAAATGCTGCGCGACGGGTCCGTCCTCATCGGCACGCTGGGGACCCTCGCGAAGCCCGAGCTGGCGCAGAAGCTTGCCGAGCGGGGCGTTACCGCCATCAGCATGGATGCCATCCCGCGCATCACCCGAGCCCAGAGCATGGACACCCTCAGCTCGCAGGCGACGGTGGGCGGCTACAAGGCGGTCCTGATCGCCGCCGAACGGCTGCCGAAGTTCATGCCCCTGCTCACCACGGCCGCCGGCACAGTACGCCCGGCCCGCGGCATCGTGATGGGTGCGGGCGTTGCCGGCCTGATGGCCATCGGCACCGCGCGACGCCTCGGCGCGGTGGTGGAGGCCACCGACGTGCGCCCGGTCGTCAAGGAGCAGGTCCAGAGCCTGGGCGGCACGTTCATCGAGGTCGAGATGACCGACGAGGAGAAGGCGAAGGCCGAGACCGCCGGCGGCTACGCGACCGAGATGAGCGACGACTACAAACGGCGCCAGGCGGAGCTCATCGCCGAGCGCGTCAAGGAGGCCGACTTCGTCATCA
>CAYYDA010000018.1:0-16078 GCA_964470495.1 uncultured Steroidobacteraceae bacterium
AATGAGGATATACGTGGGGACCGACTCGGGTGCATCGGACATTTGACGTATCACCGGACCCTGAGCTCGATGAGGTTTCAGCGGAGGATCGGTCACACCTGACGAGGCCGAAATCGACGAGTTCTGGGACAAGCTGGTCGATGGCGGGAGCCGTCGGACTGCGGCTGGCTCAAGGACCGACACGGGCCAAGAGCCGGGCCCCGTCGCGAGGCCCCGGCTCATGTGCGAACGTCGGTGGCTCAGACCGGCGGCAGGAACAGTGTCGCTGCGTAGGTGCAGTCGGTCCTGACCTGCAGCGTGACCCGGCCGGCCTCCTCCTGGAACAGGCTCGAGAGGTCATTGGATGACAGCTCCGCGACCATCGGCTCGGTCAGCGACTCGGTCGCGACGTTGACGACGGCGCCGTCGGTCCGGATGAGGGTGACCTCGATCTCGCACGCGTCGCGGTCGGGCATCGGCGTCGCGGCAAATCGAACCGTGGTCGGCGTGCCGTGGAAGGGGACCTCCTGGCTCGCGGCCGACCCGGTGCCAACGCCGTTGATGTCGACGATGGTCGGCTGGCTCTCGGGAAGGTCGCCCTCACGGCTGAGGTACCGGCCAGCCACCCAGCCGTCCACGAAGTAGACGTCCCCGCCGTCGGCCGCGTCCACCTCGTACCACGACTCTCCATCGGCGAAGACGGGTCCGAGGGTAACGACGACGATCATGTCGGTCGTCAGGCGAAGGTCCGGCACCTGCTGCACCTGCCCACCGTCGCCGAAACGCTCACCGACGATGAGCGGGGCGTCGAGGGTGGGGAGGCTGCGGACCTCGACGCCGTCGCTGGTCGGGCGGCCGATCATCGGCAGCTCGTGCTTGATGACCTCGATCGGGCCCGGGGTCGGGGTGGGCTGCTGCGTCGGGGCCGGTGCGCCGGATGGCGACGGCTCGACCGACGGCGCGTCGCTCGGCGACGGCGCGACACTGGGCGGGACGGTCGGCGACTCAGGAATGGCGACGGCCTGGCCGCACGCAGCCAGGATGATGGTCAGGGCCAGAAGCGCGGTGCCGGGGAGGAAGAGTCGGGTGGAGCGCATGTCGGGAAACCCCTCGAATGTTCAATGGCCGGAGCCATGTTGGCTGCGTTGCCAATGAGACGTTCCATGAGGGGCGCCCGGCGCGCGGCTTCCGACGGACCGAGGCAGGGACGTTCGACGTACGGGCGGGCGGGTTAGAAGTCGCGGCGAAGCGCGAGGGGCTTACACCTCGACGGGGACGGGATAGACCTCTGTGGTCGGGTGCCCGGAGCGATCGTGAATGCGCTTGACCGCTTCGGCGCTCGGCGCCTCCGAGATGCACCACACCATGCCCGACTCGGGATCCCCCCAGGCACGCTGGAAGTCGACATTCTCATCGCCTTGGATGTCCAGGTCGGCCTGGTGAGCCTGCTTGAGGGCTTCGGGGGTGATGCCATGCATGCCGTGGTGGACGTCCATGAACTTGGGCATCGGTCAGGCGCCTCCTTGCTGCGGTGGCCGGCGCGCGACTGGTCGCCGGACTCGGGCTGTTGTAACACGATGGCCGCGGGCTTGACGAGCCGGCTCCTTCAAGTCGCGGAGCCGGTGGGTGCCCGACCGGACCTGTCTGTCTAGAAAGTACCAACGACGTGCGTACCGGCCGCTGGCATTCTGTGGCCGGAGGGAAAGAATTGCAACAACTCGTACGCCGTCCATCATCCCTGGGGGCGCCGACGATCCTGGTCGCCGAAGACGACCTGGCGACGCGTGCACTGCTGCGAGCGGCGCTCGAACGAGCCGACTACGTCGTCCGTGATGTCGACAACGGGGCCTCGGCCCTGGCTGAGATCACGCGCTGCCCGCCTGATGTGGCGCTGCTCGACGTCGGGATGCCGGAGATGGATGGCCTCGAGGTCACGCGATCCCTGAGGCGCATGCCTGCGACGGCCCTCCTCCCGATCATCCTGGTCACCGCCCGTGGGCGGCTCGAGGACAAGGTGGCCGGCCTCGACGCGGGTGCCAGCGATTTCATCACCAAGCCCTTCGAGCCTGCCGAGCTGCTGGCGCGCGTGCGAGCGAACCTGCGCCTGTCTTCGGCTCTGGCACGGCTCGAGAACACGCAGGACGTCCTGGTGGCCCTGGCGAACGCGGTCGACGCAAAGGATCCGCTGACCGAGCACCACTGCGGACGTGTCGCCGACCGCGCGCTCATCCTGGCCAGGCTCGCCGGCCTGGGGCAGGAGGACGTGGAGGCGGTCGGCTATGGCGCCGTCCTGCACGACATCGGCAAGATCGGCATCGCCGAAGCCGTCCTCACCAAGCCCGGCAGTCTGACAGACGAGGAGCGAGCCGAGATGCAGCGCCACCCGCTCATCGGCGCCGAGATCCTCCAGCCCCTTCGGATCGGACGCATCGTCGGGCCCATCGTGCGTGGCCACCACGAGCGATGGGACGGCAAGGGCTATCCGGACGGACTCCGCGGAGATGCGATCCCCGTCGGCGCCCGCGTCGTGGCCGTCGTCGACGCATACGACGCGATGACCCATGACCGACCGTACCGACCATCGCTGGGCGACGACGAAGCGCGGGAAGAGCTCCTCAGCCACCGCGGGACGCAATTCGATGCAGAGCTCGTGGACCTGTACCTCGGCCACCTCGACGAGTGGCAGACCGAGGAAACCTCAGTCCACGACGCCTTCACTCGAGGGCTCCACCTCCGCGCCTCGGCCGTGGCGGGGCTGATTCCATGAACCTCCTGACCGTCGTCGCAGAGCTGCTGTTCGCCATCCTCTTCGTCGCGACGCTCACCGCGTACCTACGCCGGCGAGATGCCCTGAGCCGCGACGTGATGCTGATCTTCGGATCGGTCGCCGTGACGCTCGTGGTGCTGGGTGTCGGCGCGGTGACGGGGGCTCTCGAGGGCCCGATCGTCGGCATTGCGTTCGCACTGCTCCTGGCCCAGCCCCTCCTTACGCTGCGGCTCGCACACCAGCTGCGGCCCATCCCACGGTTGGTGCGCATCGTTGGTGCCATCGGCTACGTCGCCGCCGCCGCGCCGCTCATCGTTCTGCCCCTGACGCAGGCCACTCCCTTCTTCGTCCTCGGCATCGTGGTTTTCGTCATGACCGACCTGCTGGCCGCGTTCTACCTCGCGCGAGAGGCGGCGCGACGAGTCGGATCTGCCCGCGTGCGCATCGGCGCCGCCGCTGCGGGGAGCGCACTCATGGCCCTGGGCCTCGGACTCACTACGCTCCTGAGCAGCCTGCCGGGAATCGGCGAGGTGGCAAGCGACATCGGCCGCATCCTGATCGTCGGCGCCGGCACCCTCTACGTCCTGGCCTTCATGCCTCCGGCGTGGGTGCGCAAGGTCTGGAGCGCGGTGGCGACATACGAGTTCACCGAGCACCTGCTCGACGCACCCGCCGGCGAGGACACGACGGCGGTGTGGGGCCGGCTGGCGGAGCTGGCTCGGCGCACGACGGGATCTGTGGCTGCGTTCATCGTGATCGGCGAGCCTGCAGCGACGGTCGCAACTTCCACCGACGGAGAGGTCGCGCAGGGCGCCCTCGCCCGGGTGCGATGGTCGTCGGTCCCTGCCGACCGGGGTACCGATACACGGGTGCGTGATGAGGATGGCGAGCTCGCGAACGCCGCGCGGCTGGTGGGCACCAGGTTCGCGTCTGTCCTGGGCTTCCGGCTTGCGGGAGGGGAACCAGGCGCGCTCGTCCTGCTCGCCGAGCGTCCCAGCCTGTTCGCCGCCGACGACCACGCCGTGATCGACTCGGTGATCGGCCGCGCGGCCGTATTCGCCGAGCGCAGCGAGGCGCTGGCCGAGCAGGCTGCCCTTGCCAGCCGCCTCGCCGTCACCGTGCAGGCGCTGGAGCAGGCAGGCCAGGCGAAAAGCGACTTCCTGGCGAGCATGAGCCATGAGCTGCGGACGCCGCTGAGCGCGATCATCGGCTTCTCCGCGCTCATGCGCGACGAGCCCCTCACCGGGGACCGACGCGCGGTACCCGACGATTGGATCGAGCACGTGCGTCGCAGCGGTGACCACCTCCTGGCGCTCATCAACGACGTCCTCGACCTCACCAAGATCGAGGCGGGCCGAATCGACCTCGAGCGCGAGCCGTTCGAGCTCGCCACCGCGCTCGCGGAGTCCGTCGCAGGGCTGCGGCCGCTCGCTGACCGCAAGCTCATCGAGATGTCGGTCGACGCGCAGCCGGGCATGATCAAAGCCGATCGGGGCCGCCTGCGACAGATCGTCTACAACCTCCTCTCCAACGCGATCAAGTTCAGTACCGAGCGCGGCCAGGTCACGGTCGAATGCCGCTGGCTCGGCTCCGAGGCACGGATCGCCGTCACGGATACCGGCGTGGGGATTGCGGCCGAGGACCTGGGCCACGTCTTCGAGGAGTTCCGCCAGGTCGGCGACATGAAGGCGCGGGAAGCGGGCACAGGCCTCGGCCTCGCCCTCACGCGTCGGCTGGTCGAAGCTCATGGCGGGCAGATCAGCGTGACATCGGCTCCGGGTGCCGGCTCGCGGTTCGAGGTGGTGTTGCCGGAGAGCCGCGCCGCCGGCGCTGACGATCGGCTGGCCCTTCCGGCCCCGGTGAAGCCCGACGTCGCCGAGACGACGGTCCTGGTGATCGAGGACGACCCCAGTGCCGTACGCCTGCTCAGGACGTATCTCGAAGCCGAGGGTTATCACGTGGAGGTCGCCACCGATGGCGAATCGGGCATCGCCGCCGCGCGGGCCTATGCGCCGGGCGCGATCATCCTCGACGTCCTCCTCCCGGGCATCGACGGCTGGGAAGTGCTGCGGCGGCTCAAGGCCGACCGGGACCTGCGCGACGTTCCCGTCATGGTCGCCACGGTCGTCGACGAGCGCAATGTCGCGATGAGCCTCGGGGCGGTGGACTACTTCCTGAAGCCCGTGAGGCCCGATGCCCTGCTGGCCAGGCTGGCGACCTACACGCTCACCACCAAGGTGAAGGAACGCAACATCCGTGTCCTCGTGATCGACGACGACCCGACCGCGCTCGACCTGGTGGCCAACGCCCTGCGACCCGAGGGTTTCGAGGTCGTCACGGCCGGATCCGGCATCGAGGGCCTGGCCCTGGCACGCGAGCGTGCACCCGACCTGGTGATCTGCGACCTCGTTATGCCAGACATGGACGGGTTCGAGGTCGTCGACCGCCTCGCGGACAGCGATATGCCCAGGGATGTGCCGATCCTGATCCTCACGGGACAGGAGCTGGGCGCCGAGGATCGCGAGCGCCTGAACGGCAAGGTCGCGGACGTCATGCAGAAGGACGGCGATCCTCGCCCCGCGCTCGGCCGGTGGCTTCGTCGGGCGTCCGCCGCCTCGGAACGCCGAAGCCGGCCCGCCGCAGCCTGACGAGGTAGCATCGGCGGTCCATGGAGCACGCCGACTCCGGCCTGGCTGGCCAGGTCGCACTCGTCAGCGGAACCTCGCGCGGGATCGGGCATGACCTGGTGCTCGCCCTCGCACACGCCGGAGCGACGGTCGCCGCGGGTGCCCGCTCCGCAACCGACGTGGCGGACCTGGTCGCCAAGGTCGCCGCTCTCGGCGGCAGGGCGCTCGCGCTCGAGCTGGACGTCACGGACAGCGGTTCGATCCAGCGGGCCGTCGAGCGCGTGGTCGACGAGGAGGGAAAGATCGACATCCTCGTCAACAACGCCGGTCTAGGAGCGAACCACGACGCGGTCGAGGTGACCGAGGCCGATTGGGACGAGATGATGGACGTCAACCTCAAGGGACTCTTCTTCCTGACCCAGGCCGTCGGCCGGTCCATGGTCGAGCGGGGCTATGGACGCATCGTGAGCCTCAGCTCGCAGGCCGGGCTGGTCGCCATCCCACGTCATGCCGTCTACTCCGCCAGCAAGGGCGGGGTGAACATGCTGACGCGGGTGCTCGCGGTGGAGTGGGCGCCGCACGGCGTGACCGTCAACGCCGTCGCCCCGACCTTCATCCGGACGCCGGGCACCGCGGAGCGTCTCGACGACCCCTCATTCGCGGCCGATGTGCTGAGCCGGATCCCCGTCGGCCGCTTCGGGACGACCGCCGATGTCGCGGCCGCGGTCCTCTACCTCGTGTCGCCCGCTGCCGGGCTGGTCACCGGCACGGTGCTGCCCGTCGACGGTGGCTGGACCGCTCAGTAGGCCGCCGGCCGCCTACTCCTCGCCGATGTCCTCGTTCCAGATCTCCGGATGGGCGGCGATGAACTCGTCCATCAGCGCCACGCACTCGTCCGAATCCAGGTTGATGACGTCGACGCCGCGAGACCGCAGGTAATCTTCGCCTCCCACGAACGTGCGGTTCTCGCCCATCACGACGCGCGGAATGCCGTACAGCAGAATCGCTCCGGTGCACATGTCGCACGGCGAGAGGGTGGTGTACATCGTCGAGCGCCGATAGACCGACGCCGGGAGCCGCCCGCCGTTCTCCAGCGCATCGGTCTCGCCGTGGCGGATGGCGCTGTTCTGCTGCACGCGCCGGTTGTGCCCGACCGCGAGGACGGTGCCGTCGTCGGCGATCAGCGCGCCGCCGATCGGCACGCCACCTTCGGATCGGCCGATCTTCGCCTGCTCGATGGCGTGTTGCAGCCCGGCGCGGTCGCGGTCGTGGATCTCCATCGGTCCTCCTTGGGGGGTGGTCAGCTGCGTCGATAGGGCTTGAGATAGGCGCCCGGATAGGCCACGTTGCGGCCGGAGAGCGCGAGCGCCGCGATGACGACGAGATAGGGGAGCGCCAGCAGCAGCTCGAACGGCAGCTCGCCGAATCCGGGCAGGATTCGCAGGCGGAACTGTAGCGAGAAGACCAGCGAGAAGAGCAATGCGCCGATGACGCCGCGCCCGATTCGCCAGCGTCCGAAGATGACGAGGGCAACGCACACCCAGCCGCGACCGGCGATGATGTCGAGCGTGAAGCTGCCCAGCAGGGCCAGCGTGATGAAGGCTCCGCCGATGGCCATCAGCGCGCCGCCGATCATGAGCGCCAGGTAGCGGGTGCGGGCGACATTCACCCCGGCCGCATCGGCCGCCTCGGGATTCTCGCCGACGGCCCGCATCTCGAGCCCGAAGCTCGAGCGCTGGAGGACCCACCACGCGGCCGGCACGACCAGCAGGAATGCAACCCACGTCAGCGCGTACTGGTCGAGGATGGCGCCAATCTCCCCCAGGCCGCTGAACGGATTGACGATGGGCATCGGCTCGATGCGCTGGAGCTCGCCGCCAGCAAAGATCAGGCGGTTCACGAACTCGCTGAGCCCGATCAGCCCGATCGTCAGGCCGATGCCGGACACATGTTGGTTCGCGCCGAATGTCACGGTCATGAGCGCCATCACCGCCCCGGCACCGAGGCCGACCACGATGGCCGCCAACAGGCCGAGGAGCGGCGAACCGGTTGCCCACGCGGTGGCGAAGCCGGCGAAGGCGCCGGCGTACATGGTGCCCTCGATGCCCAGGTTCAGGACGCCGCTGCGCTCTGCGTACGTCTCGCCAACCGTGCCATAGACGAGCGGCGTGGCGTTCCGAAGCGTTGCGGCCAGCAGATCGACCAGGAAGGTCATCCGGGCTGCGCCTCTGCCGCGACGTCGCCGGTGACCGACCCAGCGTCCCCGGTTTCCGAGCGCCTGAACCGATGGCGCCGCAGGGCGAGCAGCGCGACCGTCGTCAGCAGCAGGACGCCCTGGACCACCGCGCCGAGCTGCGAGGGGATCCCGAGCGACCTCGCTGCCGAGCTGGCGCCGACTGTCAGGTCGCCCAGGAAGAGCGCGGCGATCGCAACCCCGGGCATGGTGAGGGTCCCGAGCGTGGCGACCACGATCCCGGTGTAGCCGTAACCCGGGGAGAGGCCGCCGGTCAGCCGGTTCTGGATGCCGGCCACCTCGCTCACCCCGGCGATGCCTGCGATCGCGCCGCTGACCAGCGCGGCGCCGAGCAGGGTGCGCGAGACGTTGATGCCGGCGAATCGCGCGCCGTGCGGGCTCAGGCCGGCAGCCCGCAGCCGGAGGCCAGCCGGGGTGCGCGCGAGCAGGTACCAGGCGACGGCGACCACGACCAGCGCCAGCAGGAAGCCCAGGTGCAGGCGCGATCGATCGATCAGTACCGGAAACTCGGCCGATACGGCGATCCGCGACGACTCGGGAAACCCGGTGACCGGGTCGCGCCAAGGTCCGTGCAGCAGGCCGTTGACGAGCAGCAGCGCGACCGGATTGAGGAGGAGGGTCGTGACGACCTCGTCGATTCCGAATCGGACCCGCAGGAGGGCTGGCACGACCGCCCACGCGGCCCCGCCGAGTGCACCGCCGACGATCATGATCGGCAGCGCCAGGATCGGCGGAAGGCCACCGACGAGGGTCCCGATCCCTGCCGCGGCGACCGCGCCCAGCAGCAGCTGGCCCTCCGCACCGATGTTCCAGTAGCCGGCTCGGAATGCGATTGCCACGGCCGCGCCGGTGAGCATGATCGGCGTGGCGCTGACGAGGACCTCGAGGAAGGTGAACTGCGACGTCAGCGGCACCACCACGAACGCGGCATAGGCCTCGATCGGGTTCGCCCCGGCGACGAGGATGGGCCCGGCGGTGATGACGAACGTGATGAGGACTGCGGCGACGACGAGCACCGGGGTCGACCATGGCGAGAGCCGCATCAGGCGGCCCTCCCGCCGCCGGCCATGAGCATGCCGAGGTGCTCGACGTCCGCATCGGCGACGGCCATCTCTCCAACGATGCGGCCTTCGTACACGACGACCAGCCGATCCGACAGTGCGAGCAGCTCGTCGAGGTCCTCGGACACGAGGAGAATGGCGGCCCCTTCGGCTCGGCGCGCGAGGAGCTGCGCGCGGACGTACTCCGTCGCTCCCACGTCCAGGCCGCGGGTGGGCTGCGACACGACGACCAGGCGGGGGTCGCGTGAGAGGACCCGTGCCAGCAGCACCTTCTGAATGTTGCCCCCCGAGAGCGTCGCGACCGGATCGTCGGGTCGCGCGCGGATGTCGAACCGCTTGATCAGCTCGTTCGCGTGATCGCGGATGCTCCGCTCATCGATCCGTCCGCCGCGGCGAAAGTCGTCGAGTTGCTCCAGCACCAGGTTGTAGGCGACGGACAGGTCGCCGATCAGGCTCGCATGTCGGTCCTCCGGGATCCGCCCGACCCGCGCCCGCATCATCCGGGCGGGATCGGCGCCGGCCAGCTCGACGCCGTCGACGGCGACCGATCCATCGGTGGGTCGCCGCATGCCGGAGAGCACCTCGACCAGCTCGGTCTGGCCGTTGCCCGATACGCCCGCCACGCCCAGGATCTCGCCGGCGCCGACGGTGAGCGTGAGGTCCGACAGGGCCGAGAGGTCGTTCGCCCCGGTGGCGTGCAGGCCGCGAATGCGGAGGATCGGGTCGCCGGATGGGGCGGGAGCATCGGTTGATCGCTCGACCCCGAAGGTGGGACGGCCGACCATCATGCTGGCCAGCTCGCGCTCATCGGTCGTGCCTGCGGCGGTGTCGACAAGCCTTCCGCGACGCAGCACGCTGACGCGGTCGCTGATCGCCCGCACCTCCGCCAGCTTGTGGCTGATGAACACGACCGATAGCCCGTCGGCCACGAGTGAGCGCAGGGTGGCGAAGAGCGCGTTCACCTCCTCGGGGACCAGGACCGCAGTCGGCTCATCCAGGATGAGGATCCGGCAGTCGCGTGAGAGCGCCTTCAGGATCTCGACGCGCTGCTGCTGGCCCACCGACAGCTCCTCGACTCGAGCCGCCGGGTCCACGCGGATGCCGAACCGGTCCGACGCGTCGGATGCCCGGCGTCGAGCCTCGGCCAGGTCGAGGCGCAGTCCCCGGGACCTTCCGAGGGCGAGGTTCTCGGCGACCGTCATCGGCCGCACCAGCGCGAAGTGCTGGGTCACCATGCCGATCCCGGCGTCGATCGCGTCGCGCGGCGAGCGAATGGCCGCGGGCTGCCCGTCGACCAGGATTTCACCCGCATCCGCCTGGGTCAGCCCGTAGGCGATGCGCATGACCGTCGTCTTGCCCGCCCCGTTTTCGCCCAGCAGGGCGTGGACCTCGCCCCGACGGACATCGAAGTCGATGCCATCGTTGGCGACGAGGCCCCCGAATCGCTTGGTGATCCCGCGCAGCTCCAGGGCCGGCGCGCTGACGGTCACGCGGCCGCGCCTGCTACGCGTCGGGGATGGTCGAGCCCGGCGGCGTAGCCTCGTTGATGTCGACGCGGAACGTGCCGGCCTTGATCTCCGCCTCCCTGGTCTCGACCAGAGCGGCCAGGTCGTCGGGGATGCCACCCGGCACGTCGGCGTTGATCGGCGCCAATGCGGCCCCGCCCTTGCCGACCATCGAGAAGTCCTTGAGGTCCTGAGCGGTGTACGAGCCGGCGATGACCTGGTCGATCACGTACCCGACCGTCGGGGCCATGTTCCACGTCACGCTGGTGGCCACGTGGCCGGGCGCCAGCTCCTGCTGATCGCTCATGTTGCCGATGGCGACGAGACCGTTCTCCTGGGCTGCTTCGATGACGCCGAAGCGCTCCGCGAACAGCACGTCCGCATCGGCTCCGACCTGGGCCAGCGCCGCCTCCTTGGCGGCGGCCGGGTCGAACCAGCTGTTGAGGAAGGTGACAAGGACCTCGACGTCCTCGTTCGTCTCCTGCGCGCCTGCGATGAAGGCGTTGACGATGCGGTTGACCTCGGGGACGGGATAGCCGCCCACGACGCCGAGCACGTTGGACTCGGTGACGCCTCCGGCGATCATGCCGGCCAGGTATGCCGGTTCGTGGATCCAGTTGTCGAATACGCTGAAGTTTGGCTCAGCCGGTCCGCCGCCAGATCCGAAGACGAAGGCGATGTCGGGATAGTCCGCCGCGACCGCGCGCGCGGCCTCCTCGTTGCCGAACGCGTCGCCGAAGATGATGTCGGGTGCCGTCTCGGCTGTCTCGCGCAGCACGCGCTCCATGTCGCCGGCGTAGCCGATGTCATCGGTGAAGGTGTATTCGATCCGCCCTGCCTCGGCCTCTGCCTCCAGGGCGCTGTGGATGACGCCGTCCCATGGCTCCTCGATCTGGGTGGCATAGGCACCGAAGACGGTGATGGTGTCATCTCCGCCCGTCGTGGGCGCCGCCGCACCACCGCATGCACTGAGCAACAGCAGGGCGCTCAAGGCCAGCGCGACCGAGCGGCGGATGGTTCTGTGGTGGGTGATGGCATGCATGCGGCGAGTGTCCATGGGACGGAAACCTCCTGCGCAACGACTCGGGAGCCACACCGGGATCAGGCGACGTAGGGTACGTGATGGGCATGGTCTGACGCACGCCCATCGCGGCCGTCTACCATCGCGGCCATGAACGGGTTCCCGCTGCCCGGCATGGGCAGGGCGGTCGTGGCGGTTGGCGCGCCGGGTGCCGGCGAAGGCTGGTGGGCCGGGTCCTCGAGCGCCGTGCAGGCTGAGGACGGAAGCTTCGTGGTCGCGTATCGCGTGCGGACCGGTCACGCGGGACGTGGCTCCACGGTGGTCGCACGGTCCGAGGATGGTGAACGATTCACCACCGTTGCGCGGCTCGACCAGGCACGGTTCGACGCGGCATCCATGGAGCGTCCCGCGCTGGTCCGGACCGATGGCGGCCGGTGGCGCCTCTACGTCTGCTCCGCCAGCAAGCCGCCGAGCAAGCACTGGTGGATCGACCTCATGGAGGCCGATGACCCCGCGGCATTCGCCGCCGCCGAGGCGCGAACCGTCTTTCCCGGCGACGAGCACACCGGCGTCAAGGACCCGCTCGTCCAGCGGACTCCCGACGGCGGCTGGCAGGCCTGGATCTGCTGTCACCCGCTCGACGAGCCGGACGAAGAGGATCGCATGACGACGGCCTACGCTACGAGCGTGGACGGCGTCGAGTGGGAGTGGCACGGCACGGTCCTGGCGCCCCGGCCCAGCACTTGGGACCAGCGCGGTGCTCGCGTCACCGCCGTCCTGCCCGATGGGCGGGCCGCGTACGACGGCAGGGCCTCCAGGGAGGAGAACTGGTTCGAGCGCACCGGCCTTGCGCGCCTGACCGGGTCACGCCCGGGCGAGCTGGAGCAGGTCGGCGATGACGCCGTCCGCGACGTGCGCTATCTCGACGTGCTGCCGCTCCGGGGCGGCGGCTACCGCATCTGGTACGAGGCGCGCCTGCCCGACGAGAGCCACGAGCTCCGCACGGAGCTCATCGGCGCGGATTGAGACCGGGCGTGCCTAGAAGATCGCGCCCACGCAGGACACGAACAGCCAGATGATGAGGATGACGCCGATGACGACGCCGAGCAGAATGCGACCCATGGCCCGTCCTGTAAGCAAGCCGGATGCCGAAGTGTGAAGTCTGAGCGGAGTCCGGATGGCGTATTGGATCAACACCGTCTCCCGTGACCACGTCCTGGCCGGCATGCAGGGCGGCTTCACGCAGGCCAGCCACGGTCGCCCGCACGCCCTGCGCCGGCTGAGGAAGGGTGACCTCATCGTGTTCTACTCCCCGCGCACCATGTATCCGGACGGTGAGCCGCTTCAGCGCTTCACCGCCATGGCCCGCGTGACCGACGACGAGCCGCACCAGGCCGACATGGCGTCCGACTTCCGCCCCTGGCGGCGGACGGTGGAACCGCTCCAGGCCACCGAGGCGCCCGTCGGGCCGCTGATCAAGGACCTGGCGTTCATCCGGGATAAGGCCCGATGGGGATTCGTCTTCCGCCGGGGCATGTTCGAGATCGGTGAGGACGACTTCCGGCGCATCGCACGTGCCATGGACGCAACGCTCTGAGGTTTTCGCTAGGTCCCCGCCAGACGACCGATCACGGGGGACATGACCGCAAGGTAGTCCGGCCGCAGCGCGACGTAGCTGATACCCCATCGCTCGCGGCGGGCGAGAAGGGTCTCGACCATCTCGTCTGTTTCGCCCACGAGGTAGTGCGGGCTGCGCGGCAGCTCGTCCTCGCCGATGCCACGGGCGCGGGCCGTGGGAGGTCGCCCGCGCCGGCGGAACTCGGGATCGACCTCGAACAGGGCGATATTGACCTCCAGCTGCCCCCATCGCTCACCGGCCGCCTCGCGGACCCAGCCCATCTTGCGGTCGACCGCGGCCTCTGTGACGTCCGAAGGGTCGGCGCCGCCCTGGGGCAATGATCTCGGGTCGATTCCCACGATATCGGCCTCCTGAGCCGCAAAGCGCAGGACCCGCGGGCCGCCTCCGCCGACCATGAAGGGCGGATGCGGCCGTCGGACCGAGGTCGGCAGGTCGCGCTGCCGGATGGCAGGGTAGGCGTCGTCCGCCGGATGGTCGATCCGCCCCTCGCTCAGTGCCTGCTTCAGCATCCGCAGCGAAGCCTGCATGCGAGCAACACGCTTCCCCGGCGGATCGAAGCTCAGACCGGCCGCCTCGTACTCCTGACGGTTCCACCCTGCGCCGATACCGATTTCGAGGCGCCCGCCGGTGATGGCGTCTATGGTCGTCAGCTCCTGCGCGAGCACTGTCGGATGCCGAAGGTCGTTGTTCAGTACGAAGGTGCCGATGCGCAGGCCAGTCGCCTCGGCAGCGGACTGGAGCAGCGGCAGCGTTGCCCATCGGCCTAGGTGATCGGTCCCGAGCAGGACGCCGATGCCGGCTGCCTCGGCCCGGCTGGCGAGCTCCACCACGCCATCGCGGGTCGCGCTGTGCGAGTCGAGGATGAGCCCGAAACGAAACGGCCGGTCCTCCGGGGAATGCTCCTGCGTGCCGGTCGACATGCCCGCGAGGCTACCATCGGCACTAGGCTTCAGGGGTGACCCAGCAGCCGGCCGAGCGCATGATCCCGATCCTCCCGTGTCGCTCGATCGACGATCAGATTGCGTTCTATGAGTCGATCGGCTTCGAGGTCACGTACCGGCAGAAGGCGCCGAACGTGTATGCATCGGTTCAGCGTGGTGGGATCGAGCTCCACTTCTTCGTGATGAAGGGCTACGACCCGGCCGCGTCGTACAGCAGCTGCTACGTGCTCACGCCCGACGTCGACACGCTCTACGCGGATTTCCGGGCCGGGCTGAAGCAGTCCCTGGGCCGGATCCCGACGCGCGGCATTCCGCGCATCGGCGCCCTCAAGGACATGTCGTACGGCGTGCGCCAGTTCCTGATGACCGATCCGGGCGGCAACATCATCCGCATCGGCCAACCGCTCGAGGCTACGGTGGCAGGGACCGATGCGCCGCGCTCGCGCCTCGAGAAGGCGCTCGACGCGGCCGCCCTGCTGATGGACTCGAAGGCCGACCCGGAGACGGCTGCCCGGGTCCTCGACGCCGCGCTTGGCGACGCCGACCACGCGCCGGCCGCCCTCCTCGTGCGAGCGCGGATCCTGCGCGCAGACGCCGCTCTCGCGATGGGTGAGGACGCGGTTGCGGGGTCGCTGCTGCACGACGTTGCCGGCATGGCGCTCGGGCCTGACGACCGCGCCGCGCTGGCAGATGAGCTGGCGAG
The DNA here is from genome assembly GCA_964470495.1 of uncultured Steroidobacteraceae bacterium. Classification (GTDB taxonomy): domain Bacteria; phylum Chloroflexota; class Limnocylindria; order QHBO01; family QHBO01; genus JACDBZ01. The sequence continues at coordinate 14,498 of CAYYDA010000018.1, forward strand.
GGCCGACGACCTGCGACGAACCTTGGCCTGAGGCCCAGCCAACGGACTGCGGCCCGGATCGTGCTCTCACGCGAACATTGGAGGTGCACCGAACATGGACGACCAACAGGCGATCGAGCGGTACCGCTACATGCTGCGGACGGCGCCGCCGGACGATATCGAGCGCGCACACGAGGAGGCGTTTCAGCAGCTGGCGCCGGAGCAGCGCAGTGTGGTGCTGCACGAGCTCGCGAAGCAGGTTCCAGAGTCGGAGGCTGCCGCATCCGACGATCCGCGCTCCCTGGCCCGGATGGCGACACGCGCCGAGATGCGCCAGCCGGGGACCATGGAGCGCACCTTCGGCGGCGTGCAGGGGCCTGGCATGGGCGGCATGTTCCTCTCGACCCTGGCGGGCGCGTTCGTGGGGACCGCCATCGCCGGCGCGTTCTTCGACAACGACGCCGGATCCGATGGGGGTGCGGGGGAGGGCGAGTCAGCCGATGCGAATGCCGATGCCGACACCGACACCGGTGGCGACTTTGACGGTGGCGGTGACTTCGGTGGCGGTGGCGATTTTGGCGGCGGTGATTTCGGTGGCGGCTTCGGGTAGTCCGGTCAGGCCGCCTCGGAGTCGGCCTCGGCAGCGCGGATGCGATCGTCCGTGACGACCAGGCGTCCAGCCACCGACAGGATGATGACGGCCGCACCGACGGCGAACGCCACGCGCAGCCCGAAGGCCTCCGCGATGATGCCGGCGGCCAATGCGCCGATCACCTCGGCGAGGTTGGCAAGCGTGCGGTGCGTGGCGTGCACCCGGCCCATCAGGTTCGGGGGCAGGAGCGACTGGCGCAGCGACACGTTGGTGATGTTCCAGGCCATGACCGCGACCCCGCCGGCGAAGAAACCGATGCCGACGACGAGCGCGTTCGCGGTCAGGGCCGGCACGAGGAGGGTGAGGCCGAACAACAACTGCGCACCCGCAAGGACGTTTGGGCGCCCGAACAGGTTGACCGCCTGGGTGGCGACGATCGATCCGATGAGGCTGCCTATGCCGAAGCTGACGAACAGCAGCCCGTAACCCGGTTCGCTGAGGCCCATCGGCCCCGGCGCCACGGCGTAGAGCGCGAGGAGCGCGAAGAAGCCGGCGGACCCCAGGCGGCCCATCGCCACCATGGTGCTCAGGGTTCGAAGCAGGGGATGTCTGGCCAAGTAGCCGATCCCCTCGGCGATCTCGACGTGCAGGCGGCGCGCAGGCCCGGACTGCTCTGAGCGGAAGCCGCCAGCGATGAGCAGCAGGCCGAGCGCGGCGAGGAGGAACCCGAGCGCACCGGCGGCCAGGGCCAGTGGCACCGAGACGGCGATGAGGAGTCCTCCGAGGGGCGGGCCGACGAACGAGTTCATTGTCGTTTCGGCGGCGAACAGGCGGCCGTTGGCCGTCACCAGACGATCGCGGCCGACGAGCGCCGGAATGATCGCCTGCGCATTCGTGTCGAAGAACGTCTCGCCTGTGCCGATGATGAATGCGGCCGCGTAGAGGATCGGCATGCTCAGGAGGCCGGCCACCGCCATCACCGCCAGCGCGGTGATGACCGTGAAGCGCAT
>CAYYDA010000019.1:0-15935 GCA_964470495.1 uncultured Steroidobacteraceae bacterium
CGACACGGAAGTAATAGGTGGTGTTGGCACTCAGTCCCGAAGAGCTAAGCGCAAGGTTATAGGTGTTCGACGTCGTCACCACGGCACCCGCGGGCGCCGCCGGGTCTGGCGCCGTCGCGGGGTCCGGATTGCGCCTCGACCGCGCCCGGGTCGCGGAGCGCCTCGGCTTCGGCGGGGTGACCGATAACTCCCTCGACGCCGTCGCAGACCGCGACTACGCACTGGAGACGATGGCCGCGCTCGCCATCCTGCTCGGGCACCTGTCGCGCTTCTCCGGTGAGCTCGTGCTGTGGTCGACGCCGTACGTCGGGTTCGCCCGGCTCGACGACGCCTACTCGAGCGGCAGCTCGATGTTGCCGAACAAGCGCAACCCCGACAGCGCCGAGCTCGTCCGCGCCCGCGCCGCGCGCGTCGAGGGCTCCCTCGTCGTCGTCCTGTCCCTCCTCCGCGGGCTGCCACTGGCCTATCACCGCGACTTGCAGGAAACACGCCGCGCCATGTTCGACACGGTCGAGTCGGCGCAGCTCTGCCTGGAGGTCATGACCGGCATCGTCGGCAGCCTCACCTTCGACCGGCAGCGGATGCGCGCGGCGGCAGCCGCTGGTCATTCGCGCGCCATCGTCCTCGCCGATCGGCTCGTTGCCCGTGGCGTCCCATTTCGGGACGCGCACCGACGCATCGGCCGCCTGGTGGCCACGGCCGAGGAGGCGGGCGTCGACCTGGCCGAACTTCCCGCGGAGACGCTGCGTGATGCGCTGCCGGAGCTGAACGGCGAGGTCAGCCCGACGCTCGAGGACGCGGTCGCTGCTGCCGACGTGCACGGCGGCACGGCACCGGCCCGGGTACGCGCCGCGCTGGACGCGGTACGCGAACGCCTCGGTGCCGAGGTCCCCGCATGAGCACGCAGGTCCGGGTCGCCGTGGTCGGTGCAAGCGGCTACGCGGGCGGCGAGCTGATCCGGCTGCTGGCCGGACACCCATCGGTCGAGATCGCATCTGTCCATGCCCGTGACCGCGACGGAGCCCCGGTGGCCGGCGAGCTGCCGCACCTGGCCCCGTTGGGCCTGGCCTTCCGCGACGGTGAGCCGGAGGACGTCGACGTGGCGTTCCTGGCACTGCCGCACGGCGCGTCGGCCCCTGTGGCGGAGCGCCTTCTGGAGGCCGGCGTGACGGTGATCGATATCGGCGCAGACTTCAGGCTGCGCGACCCCGATGTCTACGCCACCTGGTACGGCGGCCCGCACCCGGCGCCGGGCCTGCTCGAGCGTGCGGTCTATGGCCTGACCGAGTGCAGCCGCGATCGACTGGCCGGGGCGACGCTCATCGCCAATCCCGGCTGCTACCCGACCGCGTCGCTGCTGGCGCTGGTTCCGTTCGCACGCCGGGGCGTCATCGACGGCGAGGTGATCGTCGATGCCAAGTCCGGCATCAGCGGGGCGGGCCGCAGCGCCGGAGCCGACTACCTGTTCACCGAGCTGACCGAGTCGACCCGCGCCTACGGCCTCGACGGGCATCGCCACCGACCCGAGATCGAGCAGGGACTGGCGTCCGCGGGCGCAACGCCGCGCGTCACCTTCGTGCCGCACCTGGTGCCGCAGTCGCGCGGCATCCACGCCACCTGCTACCTCTCGCTGCGCGACGACCTCGACGATGAGGGCCTCGCGAAGATCCTGCACGATGCCTACGACGGCGAGCCGTTCGTGCACGTCAGCGACACGCCGCCGGCGACGAAGCAGACGACCGGCTCGAACCATGCTTTCGTCCACGCGCGCCGCGTCGCCGAGCGTCGCGCGGTGGTCGTCTCGGTCATCGACAACCTGGGCAAGGGTGCCGCCGGGCAGGCGATCCAGAACATGAACGTCGCGCTGGGCCTCGATGAGCGTGCCGGCCTCACGGCGCTGGGGGTCCACCCATGAGCGTCACGTTCGCGCAGGGGTTTGCGGTCGGCATCGGTGAGGCCGGCATCCGCGACTCGGGCGGGCCGGACCTGGTGATCATCGCGTCCGAGCGGCCCGCGGCCGCGGCCGCCACGTTCACCACCAACCGCCTCCGGGCCGCACCGGTGCTGGTGGCGCTGGACGCGCTCCGCGCGAGCGACGGAACGGCCAGGGCGATCGTCGTCAATGCAGGCTGCGCGAACGCGGGGACAGGCCCGGGAGGCCTCGACGACGCGCGAGCCGTGGTTGCGGCCACCGCCGGCCATCTCGGCTGCGTTCCGGACGAGGTGCTACCCGCGTCGACCGGGCTGATCGGCTCGCGGCTGCCGGTGGCCGACATGGTGGCCATCATCCCGACCCTCGAGCTCCACAGGTCGCCCGAGGCGGGCACCGCGGCGGCACGCGCGATCATGACCACCGACACGCGTCCGAAGGAGCACGCCGCGACGGCACACCTTGCCGGTGGGCGCGAGATCCGAATCGGCGGCATGGCCAAGGGCGCCGGCATGATCCATCCGCAGATGGCGACCATGCTCGCCTTTCTGACCACGGATGCGCCGATCGGGTCGCAGGCGCTGGCGGAGCTCCTCCGTCCGGCCGTGGAACGGACCTTCAACCAGGTGACGATCGATGGCGACACGTCGACGAACGACGCCGTGATCCTCCTGGCCAACGGCGCCGCCGGTGGAGCCTTGATCGAAACGGATGTTGACCGCGCAGCCTTCGCCGATGCGCTCGAGACGGTCTGCCGCCAGCTGGCCATCGCGATCGCGACCGATGGCGAGGGGGCGCGACATCTCATCGAAGTGCACGTCTCCGGCGCTGCAGACGATGCTGCCGCGCGGACGGTGGCGCGCACTGTGGCCTCCTCGTCGCTGGTCAAGACGGCCGTGCACGGGGCCGACCCGAACTGGGGGCGGATCGCCGCGGCCGCGGGCCGCAGCGGGGTCGCATTCGATCCGGATCGGATGCGGATCTGCATCGGCGACGTGCCCGTCTTCGACGGCGCGCCGCTCGAGTTTGACGAGGCGCGGAGCCAGGCTCATCTGCGCGAGCCGGTCGTGCGGCTCGTCCTGGACCTGGCGGTCGGAGACGGCAACGGCACCGCCTGGGGCTGCGACCTCTCCGCTGAGTACGTCGCCATCAACAGCGAGTACACGACATGAGCGGAGAGCTGCTGACCATCAAGCTCGGTGGCGTGGCCGGCGCGCATGCCGGCGCCGTGTCGGTGCTCGCCGAGAGCGCCGCGCCCGGCTGGGTGATCGTGCACGGTGGCGGAAACGAGGTCGGCGACTGGTCTCGCCGCCTCGGCCACGAACCGACGACGGTGGACGGACTGCGCGTGACCGATGCCGCGACCCTCGATGTCGCGGTGGCCGTGCTGCGCGGCCTCGTCAACGCCCGGCTGGTCGCCTCGTTCGTGGCTTCGAACGTGTCGGCGATCGGCCTCGGTGGCGCCGACGGCGACCTGCTCGTGGCCAGGCGGTTTGATCCGCGCCTGGGCGAGGTCGGCCGCATAGTTCGCGTCAACACGGGCCTGCTGGCGACGCTGGCCGAGAACGGCCACATCCCGATCGTTGCGCCCATCGCGCGGGGCGACGGCGATGAACTGCTCAACGTGAATGCCGACGAGGCGGCTGGCGCCATCGCCGCCGCGCGCGGCGGACGGCTGCTGCTGCTGACCGACGTGCCGGGCGTGCAGCGCCAAGGACAGCTCGTTGCGAGCCTCGCCGCGGACGAGGCGGAGGCGCTGATCGCGGACGGGACCGCGCAGGGCGGCATGGTGCCCAAACTGCGAGCCGCGCTGGTGGCCGCGAACGCCGGCTGCGAGGTGACAATCGTGAATGGAACCGATCCGGACGCCGTGCGTGCGGCGCTGGATGGAACACCGACTGGAACGACCGTGAGCGCCGCATCGGCGGCGCGTATCGGATGAGGCGACGAAGGAGACATGACCCGATGGGAACCATCGAGCGGCGCGACCAGGTCCGGCGGCTGATCGCCGCCGGCGGCGTGCACACTCAGGGCGAGCTGGTGCAGGCCCTGGCCACCCGTGGCGTGGACGTCACGCAGGCGACGATCTCGCGTGATCTCGCCGGACTCGGCGTCGTGCGCGGCTTCCGCGGCGGTCGCCTGACCTACCTGCTCCCCGACGACAGGACCGATGGCACCGGTGCCGCCCAGGCGCGACTGCGCCGGCTCCTGGCTGACCTGCCGCTCGAGATCGCCGAGACGGCGCCGCTCGTCGTCCTGCGCACGTCCCCCGGGGCGGCAAATGCCATCGCATCCTCGATCGACCTCTCGCAATGGGGCGACGTCGTCGGCACAATCGCCGGCGACGACACGATCTTCGTTGCGTGCACCGATGCATCGGCGATGCGCCGGTTCCGGGCGCGGCTCGAAGGGTTCCTGGCCGAGGCCGACGAGGCCGTGTCTGTTCCGGCGGGAGGTGAGGCGTGAGCGCCGAGACCGTCGTGCTCGCCTACTCGGGCGGGCTGGACACCTCCGTCGCCGTTCCGTGGCTGCGCGAGACGCACGGCCACGAGGTCGTGACGCTGACCGTCGACGTCGGCGGGGGGGTCGACGCGGAGGCGGTGCAGCGCCGGGCGCTGGCCGGCGGCGCGCGGCGCGCGATCGTGGTGGATGCCCGCGCCGCATTTGTGACCGACTACATCTGGCCCGCGCTCCAGGCCGGGTCCCTCTACCAGGGCCAGTACCCGCTGGCGACGGCGCTCGCCCGCCCGCTCATCGCGCGCCTGCTGGTCGACGCGGCGCACGAGACGGAGGCAGGCCTCGTCGCCCACGGCTGCACGGGCAAGGGCAACGACCAGGTGCGCTTCGACGTGGCGGTCGCCGCGCTCGATCCGTCGCTGCGCGTCATCGCGCCGATGCGCATCGGGATGGGCATGACGCGCGATGAGGAGCTGGCGTACGCCCGCGAGCGCGGGATCGACGTGCCGTCCGGCCCGAGCTCGCCGTTCAGCATCGATGCCAACCTGTGGGGCCGATCGATCGAGGCGGGCGTCCTCGAGGATCCATGGACCGCGCCGCCACCCGAGGCGTTCGAATGGACTGTCGACCCCGCTGATGCGCCGCGCGAGGCACGTGACGTCACCATCGGCTTCGAGGGCGGCGTGCCGGTCTCGCTCGACGTCGAGCCGCTCGACGGCGTCACCCTCGTGGAGCGGCTCAACCACGAGGCCGGCGCCTACGGCATCGGCAGGATCGACCACGTGGAGGATCGGCTCATCGGCATCAAGAGTCGCGAGATCTACGAGGCACCTGCCGCGGTGATCCTCCACGCGGCGCACGCCGCCCTTGAGCAGCTGACCCTTTCGCGCGAGCTGCTTGCCTATAAGCGATCGGTGGGCGACCGTCTGGCAACGCTGGCCTACGACGGCCTCTGGTTCAGCGAGCTGGGCGTGGCGCTGCGCGCCTTCGTGACACACACCCAGCGCTTCGTGAGCGGCGAGGTCCGCCTGCGTTTCGCCGCCGGCAGCGCGACGGTGAGCGGCCGTCGGTCGCCGCACTCGCTGTACGACATCGGCCTTGCCACCTACGACCGTGGTGACAGTTTCGACCACGCGTCGGCGGTCGGCTTCATCGCGATCTGGGGCCTGCCGGTGCGGACCCAGGCGGCGGCCCGCGGAGACGGAACGGATGGAGCGCGCTCGCTGCTGGACGAGCTCGGCGCCGACCGCGCCGACGCGAGCCCGGAGCCGGTGGGAGCGGGCCGATGACCCCGAAGCAGGAGCCCGAGCGCGGGCTGAAGCTGGCCGGCACCATCGCGTCGCTTACCTCGGACTCGTCGTACGTGCGGCGTGCCCGCACGCGGGACGTCGACCGTATCCTCGAGGTGATCGGCACCTACGTGGCGGCGCACGTCCTGCTGCCGCGCACGCGCGAGGAGATCGTCGAGGCGATCGACACGTGGTGGGTCTGCGACCTCAACGGCGAGGTGGTCGGCTGCGCAGCGCTGCGCGACTTCGGCGGCGGACTCGGCGAGCTGCGATCGCTCAGTGTCGTGGCGGAGGCGCACGGGCGCGGCCTGGGCGAGTCGCTGGTGCACGCCGTCGTGCGCGCCGCCCGCAAGCGCGGGATCGCGCGCCTCTTCGCCATCACCCGCAACCCCGGCTACTTCGCGCGGCACGGCTTTGCTGAGCTGGCAATGGGCGACGTGCCCGACGTCCTCCACGCCGACCGCGTCCCGTGGCCGGCCACCAGCGGGGCCGGGCATGCCATGGAGCTCGTCCTGTGAGCACCGTGTCACCGACCACCACCAGCGCCGCCGAGCGCGAGGCACGCGTCCATCTCCAGACCTACCAGCGCCAGCCGATCACGCTCGTCTCCGGCCACGGCTGCTGGGTGACCGATGACGCCGGACGGGAGTATCTCGACCTCGTGGCCGGCATCGCCGTCGACGTGCTCGGCCACTCGCACCCGGCCATCACCGAGGCGGTGGCGCGCCAGGCTGCCACGCTGGTCCAGGTCTCGAACCTGTACTACACGCTGCCGCAGATCCAGCTCGCCGAGGAGCTGGTCCGACGGTCGCCGTTCGACCGCGCCTTCTTCACGAACTCCGGCACGGAGGCCAACGAGGCTGCCATCAAGCTGGCGCGACGCCACGGTGGCGAACGCGGTGCGCACGAGATCGTCAGCCTCACCGGCTCGTTCCACGGACGGACGCTCGGGTCGCTGGCCGCGACCGGGCAGCCGAAGTACCAAGCGCCGTTCGCGCCGCTGCCGCCCGGATTCCGCCACGTCGCACCGAATGACGTCGAGGCCCTCGACGAGGCGGTCACCGAAGCCACCTGCGCCGTTCTCTTGGAGCCGATCATGGGCGAGGGCGGCATCCACCCCTTGACCGACGACTTCCTCCTCGCGGCCCGCGCCGCCTGCGACCGGGTCGGCGCGCTGCTGATCCTCGACGAGGTGCAGACCGGCATCGGGCGCACCGGCACGTTCTTCGCGTTCGAGGCCACGCCGATCGTCCCGGACGCCGTCACCCTGGCCAAGGGCCTGGCCGGCGGCATCCCGATCGGTGCCCTCGTGGTGCGCGAGGACGCGGCCGCCTTCCAGGTCGGCGACCATGGCACCACGCTCGGCGGCAATCCCCTTTCGTGCGCCGCCGCGCTCGCAACCCTGGGCGTGATCGACGCCGAGGACCTCATGGCCAACGCGCAGGCCCGCGGCGCGCAGCTGATGGCCGGCCTGGAGCAGTTCGTGACCGATGGATTGGCGACCGCGGTCCGCGGGCGCGGCCTGATGATCGGCGTCGAGACGGCGGCACCGATCGCCCGCGACGTCGTGGCCGCGGCCCGCGACCGGCACGGGCTACTGGTCAACGCCACCGGCGACACGACGCTGCGGCTCGTCCCGCCGCTCACGATCACCTCGGACGAGGTCGCCATCGCGCTCGAGCGACTCGGAGCCGCGCTCGCCGAAGCGGCGGCGGCATCGTGACCACCCGCGTCTCGCTGCCCACTCCGAGCCGTGCCGGAGCCGGGCCGCGCCACCTGCTGAGCGCCGAGGACCTCGAGGGACTCGGGCTCGCGCGCCTGCTCGACCGCGCCCACCTGCTGCGCACCGATCGGGCCGCCATCGCGCCGAGCCGGCCGCTCGCCGGTCGCCAGGTTGCGCTGCTGTTCGAGAAGCCGAGCCTGCGCACCCGGGTGAGCTTCGAGGTCGCCGTCACGAGCCTGGGCGGCCACGCCATCGCGCTCGGCCCGGACGAGGTCGGCCTCGGCAAGCGCGAGAGCGCGGCCGACGTGGCCCGCAACCTGTCGCGCCTGGTGGATGCGATCGTTCTGCGCACCTTCGCCCACGACACGCTGGTCGAGATGGCAGATGCCGCATCGATCCCGGTCGTCAACGCGCTGACCGATGCAGAGCATCCCTGCCAGGCACTCGCCGACCTGCTCACCCTCCGCCAGCGATTCGGGCGGCTTGCCGGCCTGCGGCTTGCGTACGTCGGCGACGGCAACAACGTCGCGCACTCGCTCATGCTGGCCGGCGCGCTGGCCGGCCTCGACGTGCGCGTCGCGACGCCGCCCGGCTACGAGCCGGACCCCGAGGTCGTCGCCCGCGCTCGCGCGCTTGGCGAGCGGCATCAGTCCTGGATCAGCCTCGGGACCGACCCGACCGAGGCCGTGGCCGGCGCCGATGCCGTCTACACCGACGTCTGGGCCAGCATGGGTCGCGAGGCTGAGGCCGACGAGCGGCGAGCAAAGTTTGCCGGGTTCGAGGTGAACGAGTCGTTGCTCGCCCACGCCGCGCCGCACGTCGTGGCCCTGCATTGCATGCCGGCCCACCGCGGCGAGGAGATCAGCGCGGCCGTCCTGGACGGGCCGCGCTCCCTGGCCCTCGAGCAGGCCGAGAACCGGCGATACGGCCAGGAGGCCGTGCTCATCCAGCTCCTCGCTGCTCACTGATCAGGCGGGCGGCACCTCGCTGCTCGCGGCTCGGCTAGGCTTCGTTCATGGACCAGCGGACCGCCGACCTCATGGCCGATGAGGATTCCCGCGCCGAGATGGCGGCTCACGAGTTCGACCACGAGTTCCTCGACGCGCACCTCAGCGACGAACGGCGCAAGGCCAGCCTGCTCGGCGAGATCCGCGAGGCGGTGTTCGGGGCGCAGGACGGGTTGGTGAGCACCGTCGCAGTCGCGAACATCGCGGCGGGTGCCACCGGCGATCGCTACGTGATCCTGGTGGCCGGCATCGGCACCGCGCTCGGCGGCATCTTCAGCATGGCTGCCGGCGAGTACATCGGATCCAAGAGCCAGCGCGAGATCTTCGATGCCCAGATCGTCGACGAGCGCGAAGAGGTGCACGAGCGGCCCGGCGAGGCGGAGGCGGAGGTCGCGTTCATGTTCGAGGAGGACGGCCTCCCCCGCGAGCAGGCCCGCGAGGTCGCCCGGGTCATGGCCGCTCATCCGGACGTGCTGCTCAAGACGATGGTCGAGAAGGAGCTCGGGCTGACGGTCGAGGAGGGCGGCGGCTCACCGCTCCAGGGTGCGCTGGTGATGGGTGCGGCCTTCGGTCTCGGCAGCATCCCGCCGATCCTGCCCCACCTGTTCGTCACCGGCACGCCCGCGGTCATCGTGTCGGTGGCGGCCACGCTGGCCGTGCTGTTCGGCATCGGGGTCGCCAAGAGCCGTTGGACGCATCGGTCCTGGTGGTCGTCCGGCCTCGAGATCCTCGCAATCGGCGCGGTAGCCGGCGTGGCCGGCTACTTCTTTGGCAGCATCCTGCCCATTCTGCTGGGGGCGCCGGAAGCGGCCGTCTAGATCCCGTCGAAGATCATCCCGACGAAGAGGACGACGGCCGCGGCCACAAAAGCCCAGACGCCGATCGTCTGCGAGGTCTGGCCCGCGATCGAGGGCAGCAGGCCCGCGAACGTGCCCAAGAGGCCGATCAGCACGAGCGCCAGCGCGACGATGATCGTCGGCATGCGCGGGGCGAAGTTCATGCGACCCACTGCTCAGATACCCGGCAGCAGCGAGCCGGCGACCAGCAGCAGGTCACCGGCCAGCAGGAAGAGCCAGCCCACTTCGGTCGTGACCTCGATGTTGGTGCCGATCGTCGACTGCACCAGGTCGAGGGCCTGGTTCACGAAGTCGAGCGGAAACACGGTCACCGAGATGCCCACGATGATGAGGGCCAGGGCGATCACCACGGTGACGAGCTTGGGCGGGTTCGGACGCACGAGCGGGAGTATACGGACGGCCGTCAACCCTCGACGGTCAGAACACCCACCATGCCGTACGACTCGTGCTGGGGCAGGTGGCAGATGTAGGCGAACGTGCCCGGCTCGTCGAAGGTGATCGTCGTGCGGACGGTCTCGAGTGCGGGAACGGTGACCTCGGTCGGAACGTCCCCGTGGGTCGCGTGTGTTCCCGTGCGGTGCGCGTCGTGGAATCCCTCATCGCCGACGAGCCACTCGTGGTCGATCGGATCCCGGTTGACGAGCACGAACGTAACCGGCACGCCCGCCGGCACCGTCACCGCCGCGGAGTCAAAGGCCGAGTAGTGGATCGCGATCGTCACCGTCTCGCCTGCGGACGAAGCGCAGCCGGTGGCCGCGGCTACCGCGATGAGCAGTGCCGCGGCCAGGGGCCAGCGCGTGCGCCGGGGCTTCATGCGCCCGCCAGAGGAGGCGTGCGTGGCGACCGCCCGCCGCCGGTCCGCGCGAGGAGCACCGGCACGGCGATGGTCGCTGCCGCCGCCAGCAGCAGGTAGAGCGCCACCGGCACCGCGGGCGGCGGCTCCGTTCCGAACGGGGCAAAGCCGGCGTCGATCGGGGACGGGCTGCCCGGACCGGAGGCGTCGATCGCGAGGTCGAATTGAAGGTCTCCGGCCTCAGAAGCGATGACCACCTTCGTCAGCCACGCCTCGTTCGGCACCCACTCCATCCCGACGTCGGAGCGCAGGTCGGCCAGGAGCAGGTCGCTGGCGGCCGCGCTGTGATCCAGGATCAGGCCCTCGCCTTCCAGAAACCCAGCGGGGTTCGGGAGCATGTCGGGCTTCTCGTCGGTCAGCAGGTAGACATCGGCCTCGACCAGCTCGCCGTCGGCCTTGCCGAGGCCCAGGATCCGCAGCGGAACCCAGGGGTTGTCGGTCGGGATGGTCAGGTGGACCGGGGTGCCGTCGCCGATCGCCTGGCCGCGCTCCGCGGCCGCATCGGCGTCGAATGCTGCCGCCATGAAGATGGGGCTACGGTCGGCGTAGAAGTCGAGCACCTCGGGCGAGTCGGGCGGTAGCCGGAAGCCGTTGTTCTTGGCCCACAGGCCGACCTCGTCACCGCCGCCGCGCAGGATTGTGATATCCAGGGCGTCGATCGTCGTCTCGAAGAGGACCTCGGCCTGGTCCCGGAGGGCATCGCCGCCCGCCGCGGATGCGGCAAACGCGAGCTCTTCGACGGGATCCGTCTCGCGGATCAAACGCTGAAGCGTCCAGTCGCCGCCGCGCACGACGTCGGTGGGAATGCCCGGCAGCGGCGTGATGCTGCCGAAGGAGCCGCCACCACCAGCGAACTCGAACGAGGTGACGTAGTGCTCGACGCCGTCGTGGTAGCCGGCGAAGGTCGTCGTACGGAGCAGGTTGACGGCCCCATTGGGACCGATGAGGCCGCCGCAGGCCATCGCGGGCACGGCGGTGATGAGCAGGGCGGAAGCGGCCGCCACGAGTGAGAGCCATGGACGTCGCATCGACCGTCCTCCTTGATTGCGGGGCGTGAGATCGATGCTGCGCAGCACGGTGTTGGACGCCCCGCGTCCGGGATCGGTTCCTCGTTCGCTCAGCCCAGGAGGTTCAGCCAGCCGATCCCGGTGAGCGACGCGACCAGGAAGAGGCCGAATCGGATGAACCAGCGGAAGCCGGCATCCTCGGGGTCGGCGAGCTGCCGCGGCGCAACCACGAGCATGGCGTAGAAGGCGCCGAGGCCTCCGACGATCATGACGATGACGAAGGCCACGAACGCTGCCTCGGTCGTGCCGATCGAGCCGATCACCGTCGCTGGATCGAGCCCTTCGACCAGGTCCGCGGAGAACCCGGCGAAGATCGTACCGGCCACGAGCGTGAACGGCAGGACGAGGAGCCGCCGCCATGGGGCGTCGAGGACCGGCAGCCACGGGTTCGCGAGCAGCGCCACGATGGCCGCGAGGCTGATCGGCGCGACGACGATCGCGTCGTCGGCGAGACCGAGATGGTCGATCCCGATCGAGCACACCAGGCCCAGCGCGCCGATCAGCGGGCCGGCGAGGATCCATCGCGGTCCGCTCGTCTCGCCGAGCTCGACCCGAGGTTGGTCGACGGGACGCGTCCCGAGGCACACGATGGCGGCGATCACCGAGGCGATGATGACGACGCCGGCAACTGGGCTCTCCGCGGCACCGGTGCCTCCGAGGGCGGTGAGCGCGGGCGCGCCGATGCCGATCCAGGCGGCCAGCACGCCATCCTCGAGACGCAGGGCTGAGCGCCAGGACGCCATCAGCGCGGCGTGCTGCCATCGAGAAGGGCGACCAGCTTCCGAGGCGCCACCAATCGGTAGCTCTCCTCGATCCAGCCGGTGATCATCTCGACCGGCGCGTCGTCGGGCGCGGCGCACGTCACCCAGCCACCCCGGTCGAGCCCGTAACCGGCCGGCACGACCCAATCGAAGGCCATCGCCTCCTCGTGCGAGTCGCGAAGCTTCACCGTGAAGCGCAGGCCGTCATCGGTCTCGAGTACGCCGAAGAAGACGAACACCTTCTTGCCGACCTTGGCCACCGACTCGCCCCACGGGTGGTCCTCCCACGCTTCCGGCAGCCCAAAGGCGAACGCCAGGACGGAGTCGCGCAGCGGGCTCGGGCGGTCAGTCGGCATCGGCCGCCAGCCTACCGCCCTACGGGAAGAGGGCGTTGATCTGGGTGACCACCGCGTCGGTCACGACCCCCGTGCCTCCGAGCACGAAGATGCGTGCCGGCTGGAGGCGCTGGAGCTCCTGTGCCGTCGCAGGTGGTGTCCCGGTGGCGGTGACGAGCAGGAGCGGACCGCCGAACGCCCCGGCCGATGGACCGCCTGCCAATGCATCGGGGAAGTTGAGGCCGTTGGCGACGAACGCGGTCTCGGCGGCCGGGAACGCCTGGGCGGCGACGGCGGCCGCCGTCTCGAACCGGTTCGCGCCGGACATGCGCACGACCGACCCGCTGTAGTTCGCCTCGAGCTGGTTCGCGACGGCGTTGGAGATCACCCCGCTCCCCCCCAGGATCACGATGCGCTGCGGCGTCAGGCGCTGCAGCTCCGCGTGCGTCGCGGCGGGAATGGCACTGCTCGTCGTGAGCAGCAGCGGACCGGATAGCGCCGCGCTCGCCGGGACGCCGGCCAGCGCATCGGGGAAGTTCGTTCCGGTGGCGATGAACACGTTGGGGACATTGGGAGCGAAGCCGGCCGAGATGGCGGCCGCGGTCGCATACCGGTTGGCGCCGGCGATGCGGACGACACTGGTCGAGGCAGCGTACGGTCTGAGCTGGGCGACGACGGCATCCGACACGACCGCGGTCCCGCCGAACACGAAGATCTCATCCGGTTGGAGGCGTTGCAGCTCGGCGCGGGTGGCGTCCGGGATCGAGCCGCTCCTGACGAGGAGGAGCGGGCTGCCGAGCTGGGCGGCCAGCGCACCGCCGGCCAGCGCATCGGGGAAGTTCTGCCCGGTCGCGACGAAGGCGTACGGAACGCGCGGCGTGAAGGTCGCGGCCGAGATGGCCGCCGCGGTCGCGTATCGGTCCGCTCCGGACAGGCGCCGGATGTCGGGCCGGCTGACGACGGCCGCGCGTGCGTCCAGCAGCCGCGGCGAAGCGACCCAGCCGAGTGTGCTGGGCAGCGCCCTGGCGGTCGCGATGAGGTGCTGGCGCAATGCCGGCGCGTTGCCGAGAAGAGCCGGCTTGGCCGATGCGGCCAGGGCCGCCACGCCGCTGGCATGCGCCGCCGACATGGAGGTCCCAGAGAGATAGCCCCAGCCTCCGCCGACCGTCGAGCTGAGGATGTCCTCGCCCGGCGCCGAGAGGTCGACGCTCTGAGAACCGACGTTGGTGAAGTCGCTCAGGAAGCCCTCGTTGTGGACCGAGGCGACCGACAGGATGTTGGGCAGGTCGTAGGAGGCCGGATAGAGAGGGTTCAGGTCATTGTCCGAGTTCGTATTTCCCGCGGCCGCAACCACCAGGACGTTGGGCACGGCCTCGATCGCTTCGCCGAGTGCGGCGCTGACGCCGTAACCGCCCCAGGAGGCGTTGATGATCCGCGCGCCCTCGGAAGCGGCGTACGCAATGGCGTCGATCGCCTGGGAATCGGTACCGCATCCGGGCCCAATGAACTTGACGGCCATGATCTGGACCGACGGCGCCACCCCGGCGATGCCCGCTCCGTTTCCCGAGGCGGCGATCGAGCCGGCGATGTGGGTGCCGTGAGTACCGGTTCCCTCGTGGACGGTGTTGTCGTCGTTGCAGAAGTCCCAGCCGTTGACGTCGTCCACGAGGGTGTTCCCATCGTCATCGATGCCATTGCCGGCGATCTCCCCCGGATTGACCCATTGACGCCCGGCGAGGTCGGGGTGCGAGAAGTCGACGCCGTCGTCGAGCACGGCTACGACTACGCTCGGGCTGCCGGTCGTGATCTCCCACGCCTCCGGCACGTTCATGTCGACGTCGGGCACGCCGGTGAATGTCTCGATCGTCTGCCCGGTGTTGTGGAGCGCCCACTGCTGGCCGAAGAGGGCCTCGGTCGTGGGTCCCGCGGCCTGTGTCCGCCGGTACTCCGGCTCGACCGAGGCGATCGCCGCCTGGGCATCGAGCTGCGCGATGGCCAGCGCAACCGTCCCGGCCGGGTCGACCAGCTCGGTGTCCGCCAGCGCGACGTCGGTGACGAGCTCGAGCCCGGCCGATTCGCGCAGCTGCTCGCGGGCGGCGTCGGACGTGCCCTCCTCGTAGCGCACGATCAGCCGGCCGGTCGGCTGGGCGACGAGTGGCTGCCCTGAGCCCTTGACTTCGCCGCTGCGTGTGGGCGATGGGGCCGGGCGGGACCAGTCCAATTGGTCGGCCGCGGCGGCAGGGGCGGCCGCTGACGGCCACGCCACGAGCGCGACTGCGATGAACAGGCTGATCGAGGCTGGTCGGCGCATCGTGAACTGACGCGGGCCGGACATGGTTCCCCCTGCGAATCGGTTGAGCCGGGCGAGATCGGCTTGGCGCAGTCTAGTCGCGCAAGCTGGTCGGATGACAGCGAACGATCGTCCTGAGACGCGACCCGCAGCTAGTGGAACATGCGCTGCTGCTTGGCGAGGTCGAGGCGTTCGGGCGGGCCGTCGAGGGTGTCGTCGACGCTCCGTAGCCGTTGGGCGATGACGTTGAGGACCGCTCCCTCGACCTGGAGCCGGCCGTCGATGACCAGCAGCGGATGGCGGTGCAGCAGCGCGCGGTGCGCCTGGTAGACCTGCGGGCGCAGCGTCACGTTGATCATCCCGGTCTCGTCCTCGAGCGCGATGAACACGAAGTTCTTGGCCGTCATCGGGTGCTGCACGCTGACCGCCAGCCCGGCCAGCCGGATCTGGGACTGATCGCGACGCTCGGCAGCCTGGCCCACCGTGATCACGCCGCGCGCCGTCAGCCGCTCGCGGAAGAGCTCGACGGCATGGAGGTTCGGCGCCACACCGGTGTCGCGGTAGTCGGCGGCCACCTTCTCGGCCGAGGTCATCGGGGGGAGGGAGGCGCCCAGCGCACGCTGAGCGTCATCGGTCAGGCCGAGTGCGGGATGCTCGGGATCCGCGTCGGCCAGGGTCGTGCGCAGCTGCCAGAGAAGCTCGCGCCGGGGCGCATCGGTCCAGTCGAATGCGCCAATGCTGATGAGCCGCTCGACCACCTGCTCGCCGAGCCGCGTGCGGGCGACGAAGTCGCGGACGCTCTCGTAGGGACCGATGGCGCGCTCGCGCTCGAGGATCGGCTTCGCGCGCTCGTCGATCCCCTTCACCTGGCGCAGGCCCAGCCGGATGGCGTAGCTGCCATCGGGTGCGGGCCGCGTGTCGTGCTCCCAGGCCGATTCGTTGACGTCGATCGGCAGCACGCTGATCCCGTGGCGCTTGGCGTCGTTGATGACGACGGCCGGTGAATAGAAGCCCATCGGCTGGTTGTTGATGACGCCGACGGTGTAGTGCGCCGCGTAGTAGCGCTTCAGCCAGGCAGTGTCGTAGCTGATCTTCGCGAACGCTGCGGCGTGGGCACGGGCGAACCCGAACTCGGCGAAGGCGGAGCACTTCTGGAAGAGCGCCTCCGCGTCGGGTTCGGTGAGGCCGGTGCGCATGGCGCCGCCCACGAACCGGCCGCGCTCGGCCTGCATCTTGGCGTGGCTGCGATGGCTGCCCATGGCCTTGCGGAAGATATCGGCCTCGACGGCGGTGTAGCCGCACACCTCGATGGCGACCTGCATCACCTGCTCCTGGTACAGGATCACGCCGAGCGTGTCCTCCAGGA
>CAYYDA010000020.1:0-15739 GCA_964470495.1 uncultured Steroidobacteraceae bacterium
CCGGCGAGAAGCACGTCGTCGTCGACGACATGGACCGATCCACCTGGGAGCGCGTGCCACGCACGAAGAAGATCGGCGTGCTGAGCCAGTCGACGATCCTGCCGCAGAAGCTCGAGGAGTTCGCCGCGTTCTGCCTTCGCCGCGCCCACGACCTGCGGGTCGTCAACACGGTGTGCCCGGTGACGCTGACCCGCCAGGACGACTCGGTCGTGCTCGCCCGCGAGGTCGATGCCATGATCGTGGTCGGTGGCAAGAACAGCTCGAACACCAAGGAGCTGGCGGTGAAGTGCGGCGAGATCCTTGCCGACACCGTCCACGTCGCCGACGCCGATGAGCTCGAGGCCGAGCACGCCGCCTGGCTACGAGGCAAGGCGCGCATCGGGATCACCGGCGGCACCTCGACGCCCGAGGTGGACCTCGAGGAGGTCCGCGAGCGGGTCTACGCCCTGACCGCCTGACCGATGGGTACGCTGCTCATCGTCGAGCAACCGGTGGCTGCCGAGCCCGCCCGGGTCTACGCCGCCTGGACCTCCGCCGCAGCGCTGGCCAGGTGGTGGTGGCCGCACATCCCCGACACGACATACGAGTTGGATGGACGCGTGGGTGGCCGGTACGAGATCCGCTCGAACGGGGTCGGGATCGGTGCCCGGGGGGAGTTCCTGGAGCTCGACGAGCCGCGGCTGATCCGTTTGACCTGGAACTGGATGAACGAAGGCGTGAGCGCGGTCGAGGAGGAGGTGCGCATCGCCTTCAGACCGACGCCGGATGGCACGCTCGTGACGCTGACCCACGATCTCGACGAGGCCGCAGGCGACGGCGAGGATCTGCGCCAGGGCTGGCACGACGTGCTCGTCCGCCTGGCCGAGACATCCCGAACATGAGCTTCGAGGTCGCCGCCGACTCCTACGACCGCTTCATGGGCCGCTACTCGGTTGCGCTTGCACAGCAGATGGCCGACCTGGCCCGGGTGCGAGCCGGCCAGCGCGTGCTCGACGTCGGCTGCGGGCCCGGCGCGCTGACGGCTGAGCTGGTAGCGCGGCTGGGGCCCGAGAGGGTGTCGGCAGTCGACCCGTCCGGACCGTTCGTCGCCGCCGCCCGGACGCGCAACCCCGGGGTCGACGTGCACCAGGCGTCGGCAGAGGCGCTGCCATTCGAGGACGGGGCGTTCGACAGTGTGCTCGCGCAGCTCGTCGTCCATTTCATGTTGGACCCGGTCGGTGGACTTGCCGAGATGGCGCGCGTGACCCGGCGGGGCGGCATCGTCGCCGCCTGCGTCTGGGACCATGCCGGGGGCGGAGGGCCGCTCCGCGTCTTCTGGGAGGCGGCGCGTGAGCTCGACCCGGGGATCGGCGACGAGTCGCACCTGGCTGGCGCGCGCGAAGGTCACCTGGCAGAGCTGTTCGAGGCCGCGGGGCTGCATGAGATCCAGGAGGCGACGCTGTCCGTCAGCCTCGAGCACCCGAGCTTCGAGGACTGGTGGCACCCGTTCACGCTTGGCGTCGGACCCGCCGGCGCCCACGTGGCTGGCCTCGACGCCGACGGGCAGGCCGCGCTGCGCGAACGGTGCCGCACCATGCTTCCGGGAGGGCCGTTCGTGCTCACCGCCCGAGCATGGGCAGTCCGTGGCCGCGTCGAGGCACCCACAGGTTGACCGCCGCGTAGACTGGCCGCGTGGCCGCCTGTCCGAGCTGCAGCCGCGACGTCGCCGAAGGCTTCGCCTTCTGCCCGCATTGCGGTGCCTCGATCGAGCCCGAGTCGGCGCCGGCCGAGGAGCGCAAGCTCGTCACCCTCCTGTTCGCCGATGTCAGCGGATCGACCCAGCTTGCCGAGGCGCTCGACGCCGAGGTCGTCCGCGAGCTCATGGGCGCCTACTTCACCGTGGCGAGGGAGGAGATCGAGGCCCGTGGCGGCACCGTCGAGAAGTTCATCGGCGATGCCGTGATGGCGGTCTTCGGGGTCCCGGTGGCCCACGAGGACGATCCGGCGCGCGCGCTTCGAGCAGCGCTCGCGATCAGAAAGCGCCTCATCGAGCTGAACCGGCAGCTCCAGGCGGAGGGCAGGCCGGAGCTCGAGGTCCGCATCGGCATCAACAGCGGCGAGGTCGTCTCCACCACGTCTCCTCGACGCGGCGAGGTGATGGTCACCGGCGATGCCGTCAACGTCGCAGCGCGCGTCCAGCAGCTCGCAGAGCCGGGGCAGATCCTCGTGGGACAGCGCACAGTCGCCGCCGCGACCTCCTTCCGCTACCACGGCCTCGGAGCGCGTGGCATTCGTGGCAAGGCCGTGGACGTGGAAGTGAGCGAGCTCATCGGCGAGGCCGTGGGCGCGGTCGAGCCAGGGACCGCGCTCCTGCGGGCGCCGCTCGTCGGCCGCGACCAGGAGCTGTCGCTGCTGACCTCGCTCTTCGATCGGGTGGCGGCCGACCGCAGGCCGCACCTCGTCACGCTGTACGGTCAGCCCGGTGTCGGCAAGAGCCGGCTGACGGCCGAGTTCCTGGCGACGCTCGACGCGCGACCGGCGCCGCCGCGCGTGGTTCGCGGCCGGTGCCTCTCGTACGGCTCCGGGGTCACGTTCTGGCCCCTCGCCGAGATCCTGAAGTCGGAGGCGGAGATCCTCGACAGCGACGCGCCCGCGCAAGCCGTGCGCAAGCTCGAGATCATGCGCGATCGACTGATCGACACCCGCCTCGCCGCCGACCCGTCGCGCACGACCGCGCTGCTCGGCCTCACCGTCGGGATCGCTGTTCCCGGCTACGACTTCGGCCGGATGGATCCCGAGGCCCTCCACGTCGCGGTCGTGGACGCCTGGCGCACGTTCTTCTCGGCAATTGCGGTGGATGGTCCGGTGATCGCGGTGATCGAGGACATCCATTGGGCAGACACCGCCCTCCTCGACATCCTCGATGACCTCGGTGCTCGCGTCCAGGGCAGTGTCCTGTTCCTCTGCCCGGCTCGACCCGACCTGACCGACCGTCGACCCGGCTGGGGCGGCGGCCGGCGGAGCTTCTCCGGCGTCTTCCTGGATCCGCTCGAGCCCGACGACACGAGCCGCCTGGTCAGCCTGCTGCTCGAGGTCGAGGACCTGCCGCCCGACCTGCACGAGCGGATCGTCGATCGCACCGGCGGAAATCCGTTTTTCGTGGAGGAGATCCTGCGTCATCTCATCGACCAGGGCCGGATCACCAGGAGCGCGGACCACTGGCGCGCGGAGCCAGGCCTCACGGCGGTCGAGATCCCCGACACGGTCCAGGCCGTCCTGGCGGCACGTGTCGACCTCCTCGGCGCCGATGAGAAGCGAGCGCTGCAGGCTGCCGCGGTCGTCGGCCGGGTCTTCTGGCCGGAGCCCGTCGGCCGGTCGCTCGACGCGGGAGCGGCACGTGTGGATGAGCTCCTGCGTGGACTGGAGTCACGCGATCTCGTGCTTGCCCGGCTCGGATCCTCGATGGCCGGTCAGCAGGAGTTCATCTTCAAGCACGCGCTCGTGCGGGACGTCGCCTACGAGAGCATCCCGAAGCGCGACCGCGCCATGGCGCACCTCGAGGTGGCGCGCTGGATCGAGGAGAGCGCGGGCGAACGGCGTCTCGAGGTCGTCGAGCTGCTCGCCCACCACTACACCGCGGCACAGCGTGCGGTGCCGTGGGGCCGTGTCGAGCCGGACCGACGGGAGGAGATCCGTTCGCGCGCGGTCGAGCTTCTGTTCGACGCCGCCGAGGAGGCCGGTCGGCTGTTCGCAGTCGACCGTGCACGCGAGCGCTTGGACACGGGGCTTGAGCTGGCCCGGGGACCGATCGAACGTGCCCGCGGCATGGAGGCGAATGCGCGGCTGCTGCTCTGGCAGGACGATGGTGATTCCGCGTGGCGCTCGGCTCGTGAGGCGATCGACCTGCGCGTCCAGGGCTCGGATCACCCGGCGGACCGCCGTGCAATCGCGCGCCTGTGCGGTCTCCTGCTGTCGATTCCGACTCGATGGCCCGGCCTGATGCGCCAGCTGCCAACGCGAGAGGAGTCCCAACCATACCGCGACCTTGGCTTCTCTATGCTCGATGAGGGCGACAGCGAGGAGCGCCTCGGCCTGCTGATGGCTCTGGCGGCATGGGGATGGGGCTTCGGTGAGGCCGATTCGGACCCAGGCAGGAACGAGCAGTACGCGGAGGCCGGACGCGAGGGCATCGCATTGGCCCGTCGGCTGGGCCGCCCGGACCTGCTCTCGGCTGCGCTCGACACGGCCGGCGCGGCCGCCGGGAACGGCGGTGGCTACGGTGCGTCCCAGGTCTTCCAGGAGGAGCGGCTGCTGCTGGTCCCGCAGCTGGATGACCCTGCCGAGATCGCGGACATCTACGGCACCGTCGCCTGGCAACTGGTCCATATCGGCGACTACCGACGCGCGGTCGAGCTGCCGATGGGGGATGACGGCGCTGCCACGTCGGGTGTGCCGGCAGTCAGTCACCGCACGAATTACGTGTTCCACGCGGTCGCCCAGTACCGCCTGGCACACTGGGATCGGTTCTGGTCCGCCTACGCCATGCTCGACCTGGTCATGGATCATGACCGGCCGTTCTCGTATCACACGATGCGTCTCTACGGGATCGCGGCATACCTGAAGGACGTCGCGGGGGAACACGGCGCGGCCGATTCGCTCATCGCACTGCTCGATCGATCCCAGGCAAGCCGTGGCAGTGTGGGCGTTTCCGGGGCGCGCCTGTGGATCGTGGGGACGCTTGTACGCCGCGGCCGGTTCGCCGAGGCGCGTCAGCGTCTCGAGGAGGCGGATCCAGTGCGTGATGTGCAGAACCGTGATCTGACCTTCGAGGCGTGGGCCGAGCTCATCGCCGCAGAAGGGGCATGGGACGAGGCACCCGCGATTGTCGCCGCCGCACGAGAATGGGCGGATCGCACCGGGTTGCTCGTGCTGCCGGCGTTCGCCGATCGGCTCGAGGGCCAGGCCGCGCTTGCCGCGGGAGACACCGCGGCCGGGTTGGATGGCCTGCGTCGCGCACGTGCCACGTTCGATCGCGTCGAGGCGGCCTGGGATCGAGCCCGCACGGAGTTCGTTCTGGCCGAAGCCCTCATCGAGGCTGGCCGGAAGGACGAGGCTGCCGAGGTCGCCGCTGCGGCGTTGGCGACTGTTTCGGGCCTCGAGGCACCGCTCGAGATCGCGCGAGCGGCGGACCTGGTGGAGCGGTCTGCTTAACGAGTCGCGTCCGTGGAGGTCAGCTCGTTGATCAGCCTCCGCAGTTGACGCCGCAGGACCCGGTATGACAGGTGCTTCCTGGCGATGTCGAAGTTGTGGCGCGCGTTCTCGCGGATCTTCCGCGGGTTTGACAACAGGGCTCGGACGTCCCTGATCGTGGCATCGGTGATCGCGCCGTCGATCTCGATCAGGCGCAGGCCGAGCGGCGCGATGTCCGCGATGTACACGGGATAGCGGTTGACCACCACCGGGACGCCGTAGAAGAGCGCCTCGAGCAGCGCGTTGCCGAAGCCCTCATACAGGCTGGGATACGTGATCAGGTCGGCGGCGAGGTACGCATCGTGGAGCGAGTGCGCCGGGCGGATGGGCTTGCCGTCGTGGTCGGGCGCGAAGCGATCCGCCGCATACGCCAGGCGCACCTTGTGACGCTCGGCCAGCCGCTCGAGCTCGACGAGATAGTCGAGTCCCTCGTCGCCGGCCGGCGATGTGATGAGGAGAACGGCGTCGGGATCGTTCAGGCGGCCGACCAGCTCGATCGCCAGCTCGATGCCTTTACGTGGGACCACGCGCGTCGGTTGCACCACCAGCAATCCACGTTCGTTCATCCCGAGCTCCGCGCGCAGGCGGCGGCGGACGGCAGGCGCGTGGCGGGGCCGGGGACGATCGAAGTCGAAGACATTCGGGATCACGGTCGAGGCGAGACCGCGCCGCTCGCGCAGCTGGGCGGCGGCCAGGCTGTTGATGCTCACGTGCCGGACCCATGGCAAGGCGGGCGGAAAAGCCTGCTCGAGCACCTCAGGCACGACGCAGGTGGCGAATCGCTCTCGCTCCCACCAGAAGTCGTGGTGGTGACCGATGGCCGGCAGCTCCAGCTCCTCGACCAGGCGACGAAGCGCCACCCCAAGCGGAAGGTGCATGGGGATCGCCCACGCGTTCTCGACGATGAGCACGTCGAGCTCGTTGATCCGCGCCCAGTCCTTGAGCACCGGGAACAGCTGGTCCGCGAGCCGATCGATCTCGCCGCGGACGGCGGTCCGATCGCTGTCGGGATCGAACGCAGATGCGGTCACGCGCTCGGCCGGTGGCCAGGTGAAGTGCATCGGCGGCACGAGCCGCGCCTGGTAGCGGAGTGCGTCGACCTCGCCGGCGCAGAGGCGGAGCTCGTGGCCCATGGCGTCGAGTACCGACTCCCACTTGGCGGTCTCGAAGGTCACGCCGTCGACGCCGGCCAGGCGGGTCGCCGCAATGCCGATTTTCACCTTGCCGATCCTAGCCGGTGTCGCGCACTGAGAGCCGGTCCTCGAGGCGCCCGCCTCGATCGAGCAGCCGAAGAGCGGCAAGAGCGGCGCCTGGCCAGGCGAACCAGTGTCGGATGCGATCCTCACGCGCGGTCCCGTACGCCTCAGGCAACATGCCATCGGCGAAGCCGACTTCGTCGAGACGCGCGAGCGCTGCATCGGAGGCCGCGCGCTCACCCCGGATCCGGGCTCGTGCCCAGGCCTGTACGTCGCCGAGGGTCCACGTGCCCGGGGTGTGCGCCGAGCCGAGGCCGGCGGGCGCACCCGCGCTCCAGCCGGGATTGGCTTCGGAGAATGCGAAGGCCATCGTGGTCTGCCAGGCGGCGTCCGCGGCATCGCAGAACCCCCACACCGGGGCGAGGACGACGGGCAGGTCGTTCGCATCGTGGTATGCGACTCGAAGTCCATGGCCGTCCACCGCGTATGGCCATGGGCCCTTTTCGGCGCCGAGGTGCGTGTCGAAGCCGCGGCGGACGACCGTTGCCACCGAGCGAACGCTCGCGACGCCAAGCCCAAGGTTCGCGACTGCCGCGACTTCGGCGACACGCAATGACGCGTACCAGAGCAGGACCTGGGATGCGCCGATGAATGGCGCGACGGCCGGATCATCGGCGGCGTTCTCGGTGGTCGCGATCAGCTCGGTGCCAGGGTCGATCTCCTCGATCGCTGCCCCCCAGGCTTCGGGGACAAGTGTCGCCCAGTTGACTCCCCCGGGAAGGGTTCCTGTAAGCCGCCAGTAGTCGGCGAGCTCGATGAGCGGATAGAGCTGCTGATCGGCCTGGAAGGCGAGGTCCTTGCGCCGACCATTTGCATGATGGCTGCGGACCCATCGGCCGTCCGGGCGCTCGCAGCGCCGCCAGAGCCAGCGGAGATGATCAGCGACGCGCTCACGATCGGCAGGCCCATCGGCAGCCAGGAGCGCGAGCGCCTGCCAGTACGCGTCGCGCGTCCACGACAGCGGGAGGATCCGGTGGTCGGTCAGGATGACGCGTTCGTCCACCGCCAGCCGTAGTGCGGTGCATCCACGGATGTACGTCAGCGCTCGATCGGTGAGCCGATCGCCCGTCCTATCGATCGCGTCGCCGATCGTCCTCGAGGCCTCAGGCGGCAGTGGCTCGATGCTCGCCTCGATCGTGAACGAGATCGCCTCCTCAATTCGTGATGCCAGTACGCCGATCACCCTGTCGCCCATGTGCCGCCATACGACCTGGCAGCCGAACACCGAGATGATTGCCGCGGCTGGCAGGCCGTCGGCCTCGATGCGCGCGACGCCGCGATCGATCGTGAGCGTCGTCCCGGCTGATGTCCGCGCAGGAGCGTCGAGCTCGGTGATCTCCGCGAGAGCCGGGCGGTCGATCTGGCCGCGGAGGATGATTCGTACGGCCTGTCGATGTCCGCTGCCAACGTTCCAGCGCTGCCGGATGACCGGTGCCTCCGCATCGGCCTCGACGTCGACGGCCACCCCGCGACCCGACCACCGTGGCCGCGCCGGGTCCGACGGGTCGGCGTCGAGCACCGGGGGCTCCCCATCGACCTCCACGGACAGGAACGCATGCTCGGCGAGCGTCATCGCCAGGCGATGACGCCGGGTGGCCGCGGGGTCCCCGCGCTGGCGCTCGTCGAATGGCGGCACGGCTGAGACCTCGACGAACCCGTGCCCATCGTGCGGCGCGCCCAGCGACAGCCAGGCGGCCGTCGCGACGTCGAAGGAGGCACAGAGGCGCCCTGTACCGGCGTCGAGCGGCTTCGTCGCGTGCATGGTCGGCCGCTCAGGTACCGGCGGAGTCGCGTTCCTCCGCGGTCACGGCACCCAGGCCTGCTCCGGGTCCGGCGGCGTCGTCGGCGTCGAGCGCCACTGCCCGCTCGGCGTCGAGCCACCTGATGCGCTCAGGATCGATCCGTATCCCGACATCCTGGTCGCGTTCCAGCCGTTCGTCCGGACGCGTCGTCGCCTTGAGCTGCTCATCCCCGACAGCCAGGGTGACCAGGTTGTGCGAGCCGAGCGGCTCGATGACGAGCACGCGCGCCCGGAGCGCCGACCCGTCGTCGGAGCCCACGATCTTGATGTTCTCGGCACGGATCCCGAGCATCACCGCACCCACGCGGCCGCCCAGGGCCGTCGCCGACCCGAGCCGGACCTCGCCGACGTCCGCGAGCACGGCGACGGGAGTGCCATCGCGGCGCTCGATCTTGACCGGCAGGAAGTTCATCGGCGGGTTGCCGATGAAGCCGCCAACGAACAGGTCGACCGGCCCGTCGTAGATCGTCAGCGGGTCGCCGACCTGGACGAGCTTGCCGTTCCGCATCACCGCCACCCGGTCGCCCATGCTCATTGCCTCGACCTGGTCGTGTGTCACGTAGATCGTCGTCGAGCCGATCTCGTTGAGCAGGCGCTTCAGCTCTGCCCGCGCCTCGAGTCGCAGCAGCGCGTCGAGGTTCGAAAGCGGCTCGTCCATCAGGAGCACCTGTGGCTGCATCGCGAGCGCGCGAGCGACCGCGATCCGTTGCCGCTGGCCGCCGGAGGTTTGCGCCGGGAATCGGTCCAGCAGGTTCTCGATGTGGAGCAGCTCGGCCGCCTCGCGCACCTGTCGGTCGATGTCGGCCTTCGTGGCCCGGTGCATCCGAAGGCCAAAGGCGATGTTCTCGAACACGGTCATGTGGGGGAACACGGCATAGCTCTGGAAGACCATGGCGATGTTCCGCTTGCGAGGCGGAAGCTCGGTGACGTCGCGGTCGCCGATGACGATTCGTCCGCCGTCGATCTGCTCCAGTCCGGCGATCGAACGCAGAAGCGTCGTCTTGCCGCAGCCCGACGGGCCCAGAAGGACCATGAACTCCCCGTCGCCGATGGTCAGCGAGACGTCGTCGACGGCTCGTGTGCCCTTGAACAGCTTCGTGATGCGTTCGACGCGAATCTCAGCCACGTGTGTGGGGCCTCCTCACTTGACGACCCGGCCCCACAGGCCGAGCAGGTACTTGCGGATGAAGAAGATGACCACCAGGCTCGGCACCAGCATCACGAAGCCGGCCGCGAACTGGAAGTAGATCGGCGACTGCGTCAGGGCGGTCAGGATCTTGGCCGGCAGCGTCGGGTTGCGGAGCGTCAGGATGACGGCCGCGAAGACGTCGTTCCAGCTCAGCACCCACGTGAAGATGGCCGCCGCGGCCAGGCCGGGCAGTGCGAGGGGGAGCGAGACCCGAAGGAACGCCTGGAGCGGGTTGCACCCCAGGGTCTGCGCCGCCTCCTCGAGCTCGCGGGGCACCGAGATGAACACACTCGAGGTGATGAGGACGGTGAACGGAAGCGCCAGTGCCGTGTGCATCAGCGCGACGCCGATGACGCTGTCGTCGATACCCCACAGCCGATAGGTGACTGCCAGCGGAATGGCCAGGATCACGATCGGGAAAGCCCTGGTCGATAGGATGACGAGCCGATAGCCGTTCCGCCCTCGGAACGCGTAGCGCGCGATGGCGTACCCTGCCGGTGCGCCGATGAGCAGCGACAGCCCGAGTGTGATGAGCGCGACGATCACGCTGCGCCAGAACGCGTCGATGACCCCCGACGCGTTGAGGAAGAACAAGATGGTATCGGTGCTCACCTCGGTCGGGATCACGCTGCGGGGGAAGTCGAACGCGTTTTCCCGTGGCGTGAAGGCCGAGACGGCGATCAGGTAGATCGGGACGAGGATGAAGAGCGCCAGCACGACCGCCGCCACGTAGGTGAGCCCTCGGCCGACGAGGCGTTCGCGTCCCGAGCGGCGTCGCGCCATCGGCACCTCGTTCGCCGTCATGCCTGGTGCTCCTCGCGCGTCGGCAGCAGCACCAGGAAGAGCACGGTGCTGAACAGCGACAACAGCAGGATCAGGCCGGCATACGCCGCGGCCACGTTGTCGTTGTCGATGTCGGTAGCCCAGCGCTGTGCCTCGCCGGCCAGGACGTCGAGACCGCTGCCGGCCAGGGCGATGACGGTCGCGAAGACCTGGAAGGCCAGGATGGTGCGAAGGATGAGGGCAACCTGGAGGCTCGGACGCAGCATCGGCAGGACAACACGGCGGATCTTCTGCCAGCTCGTCGCGCCGTACACGTCCGCGGCCTCCATGAACTCGCGCGGGATTGACTGCAGGCCGGCGACCAGGATGATCATGATGATCGAGGTCGCCCGCCACGCCTCGGCGATGACGATGCAGGCGATGAGCAGCAGTGGCGTCTCGGCGCTCTGCCAGGTGATCGGCCGGTCGATCACCCCGATGCCCATCAGGATCGAGTTCAGCCAGCCGGACTGGGTGAAGATGCTGACCCAGACGATGCCGGCGGCCAGCTCGCTGATGCCGAGCGGCAGCGCATATACGTAGAGCCACATGCCCTGACCCCGGAGCCGGGCGTTGATGACCAGGGCCATTGACATGGCCAGTACGAACTGGATCGGGATGACGAGGACGACAAGCGCGAGGGTCGTGAGCAATGCGCTGCGGAAGCTCGCATCGCCGAGCATTCGCTGCACGCTCGCGAGGCCGATGCTCCCATCCGGCTGCTGAAACGCGAGTGCGAACGCCTGGACCATCGGCGTCGCGAAGAAGACGGCCAGGAACACGGCCGACGGCAAGAGGAGGGCGTAGGGCGCCCACCCCAGCCGCGTTGTCACGGTTGGCGGTTCGGGGAGGCGGAGGCCGCCGCCCCGAACCGGTCAGATCGCATTCCTATTGCGCCTGGCAGGGCCCGTCGCTCTCCGGATCCGGCGGCCAGCACGGCGCCCCCGATGCTTCGAAGACCGCCTGCAGGTTCGGAAGCTGCTCCGCGAGGACGGTGGCCGGGTCCGCGCCGTCCATCACGACCTGCTGGAAGACGTCGCGGAAGACCTGGCTGTAGGCACCGCCCTGCTCGCCGAGCCCGACCGGCAGGTACGCCGGCAGTGCGTCGTCCGCATTCAGCTGTGCCTCGACCGCGTCGATCTCCGCCTGCAGGCCCACGCTGACATCGGGCAGCTCGGACTCAATCACCGGGAAGAACGACACGGCCCCCAGCGTCGTCGCCTGCGTCTCCGGCGAGAGCAGGTACCGAATGAGCTCCTTGGCGCCCTCGACGTTCGGTGCGCTGGTGGGGATCGCCAGGCCGGCGACGACGGGCATGTAGGCCTTTCCCTCGGGCCCCGACGGAACGGGGAAGGCGACGATCTCCTCTGGCTGGTTCTCGAGCGCCTGGATGAGGCGCGCGGTGTGGTCCCACGCCACCCAGACCTCGCCGGACTGGAGCGGCTCCTGCATGAACCCGTAGGTCGTGGACTGCGGGTTCACGTACTGCCACGTCTCCGCCAGCCAGCTCCACATCTCCACCGCCTCCGGGCTGGTGAACGTCGTATTGACGCCACCGGTGAACGCCGGGTAGGCGTACCCCTGGAAGAACCGATGGAGGAGGCCGTCCTCGCCGGCCGGGAACCCGAGCCGACGCTCTCCGGTCTCCGCTTCGATGTTCGCGCCCCACTCAGTGAGCTGCTCCCAGGTCAGGTCGTTGATGTCCGCGCCGTCCGGGAGGTAGTCGAGCGCCTCGGTGCGGGCCGCCATCACGTAGG
The DNA here is from genome assembly GCA_964470495.1 of uncultured Steroidobacteraceae bacterium. Taxonomy (GTDB): domain Bacteria; phylum Chloroflexota; class Limnocylindria; order QHBO01; family QHBO01; genus JACDBZ01. The sequence continues at coordinate 12,055 of CAYYDA010000020.1, forward strand.
TCGCCTGCATCCACGGGATGTACAGCTGCTGGTCGGTGCCGAGCTTCCCGAACTCGAGGTAGGTCTCGTTGATGCCCAGATCGGCGAGATCCTCGGCGACGTCCGACAGGTCGCTGAGGAGCCCGTCGGCCGCAAATGAGCTGAACTCGCCGTCGAGTCCGCCGATGACGCTGATCTCGCCCTCGCCAGCCTCTTCCTGGGCCCTGATCTGGTCGTTGAATGGTCCGGCGTCGAGCCCCACGAACTCGACCGTTCCTCCGAAGTTGGCCAGGATCTCGTTGTTCATCAGCTCCTGCTCGGCAGTGGGGACGAGCTGGCTGGAGACCATGACCACCTCGCCGGCGCCTTCGCCGCCGCCGGCCGCGCTCTCACCGGCTCCCGGGCTGGCCGCGGGGGCTCCGGAGGTCCCGGGGGTGCCGTCATCGGTCGCGGTGCACGCACTGACGATCAGTGCGAGGCTCGCGACGACGGCCGGCAGGTGCCATCGGCGCAATCGGTTGGTCGTCCGCATCGGTTCTCCCTTCCCTTCTCGGTTGACCGGCCCGCTCGGGATGGACCGATGTGGTCGTCGCCTACGGCGACGCACGCCGCTGCTCTGGATCGGGCCCCGGCATACGACGACGATCCGGCCCTCCCTGCGCTGGATCCTGTCCCTTTCCGGAGTCAGTTGCCGACGATATCACGCGCCACAAAATCCCCCGTCAGGCCATGTGTGACTTCGCAGGTAGACTCGCACACATGTCATCCCTCCCTGTCGTCGCCATCGTGGGCCGCCCGAACGTCGGAAAGAGCACGCTCTTCAACCGGCTGATCGGCGAGCGCCTCGCGATCATCTCGGACGTATCTGGCACCACGCGGGACCGCGTCTACGGCACCGCCGAGTGGAACGGGCGCACGTTCACCGTGGTCGACACCGGCGGGCTGGAGCTGGACCCGGGTACCGACATCGAGGAGCGCGTGCAGGACCAGGCGCGGGTCGCCGTCGAGGAGTCGGACCTGATCCTCTTCGTGGTCGATGCCCACGCGGGGCTGGCGCCGCTCGACTACGAGGTCGCCGATCGGCTGCGACGCGCCGAGGCGCCCGTGATCCTCGTCATCAACAAGGGCGACAACCCTGCCCGCGAGGCCGATGCGGTCGAGTTTTACGCCCTGGGGTTCGACCCGGCCATCACGATCAGCGCACAGCACGGCCGCAACACCGGCGACCTGGCCGACCTCATCGTCGACGGGCTTCCGCCGCCGACCGCGGCGGAGGCGGCGGCATCGGTCCAGCCGGAGGACCTGACCGAGGAGGAGATGGCCGAGCTGGCGGAGACGGAGCTCGGTGCACCGCGCGTCGCGATCGTCGGGCGGCCGAACACCGGGAAAAGCACCTTCGTGAACCGGGTCTTCGGTTCGGAGCGGATGATCGTGTCGGAGGTGCCGGGAACCACGCGCGACCCCATCGACACCGCGGTCGAGCTCGACGGGCAGCCGCTCGTGCTGGTCGACACGGCGGGCATTCGACGCCGCGGCTCGATCGAGCGCGGGATCGAGCGCTACAGCGTGCTGCGGTCGATGAAGGCCATCGACTCCGCCGACGTGGCGGTCGTCATGACCGATGCGACCGAGGGCTACACGCAGCAGGACGCTCACGTCGTGGGCTACGTGCTCGAGGCGCACAAGGGCATCGTGCTGGTCCTGAACAAGTGGGACGCGGTCGAGAAGGACGAGTTCACCGCGGACAAGTGGCTCAAGCGGCTGCGCCGGGACGCCCCGTACCTCGTGTGGGCCGACATCGTCTTCGCCTCAGCGCTGACCGGCCAGCGCGTCGAGCGCATCCTGCGCGAGGCGCTGCGGGTGGCGGAAGAGCGCTACCGCCGCGTCTCGACCGGCGAGCTGAACCGCGTGGTCATGGACGCGGTCCGCGCCCATCCGCCGTCGCACGTCCGGAATCGGCTGCCCAAGATCCTGTACGCGACCCAGGTCGGCGTCGCGCCGCCCACGTTCGTGATCTTCGTCAACGATCCGGAGATCATCCACTTCAGCTACAAGCGCTACCTGGAGAACCAGATCCGCGAGAAGTTCGGCTTCCTGGGCACCCCGATCCGGTTGATCCTACGCAAGCGCGAGTCGGAGGAGGCCGCGCGCAGCTCGGTGCGCGCGAAGCGGACGGGGAAGAAGGCCGGACGCCAGCGCGCAGGCTGATTCGCGACCCCTTCCGCCGGGGAGGTTTCCGGCTATCCTCGGCGGCGTGACGGACCAGATCGGAGTCATCGGCGCCGGCGCATGGGGCACCACCCTGGCCGTCCTCCTGGCTGATGCTCAGCGTCCCGTCAGCCTCTGGACCCACACCTCCGACGCGGCGGAGCGCCTGGCGCATGCCCGCACGAACGAGAAGTACCTCCCGGGCATCACGTTCCCGCCCAACGTCCGCGTGATGACCGACAACGCGTACCTGGCCGAGCCGCACCGCTTCTTCGTCCTCGCCGTGCCATCGGCGCATGTTCGCTCCACGCTGCGGGCGGTCGCGGACCGGCTCGATCCCGAGGCTCCGATCCTGTCGGTGGTCAAGGGAATCGAGGAAGGCACGCACCTGCGCATGACCGAGGTCATCGGGCAGGAGCTGCCGGGCCGCCGGGTGGCGGCGCTGTCGGGACCGAACCTGGCGCGCGAGATCGCGGGCGGTAAGCCGGCCGGTTCAGTGGTCGCATCGGAGGACGCGGAGCTGGCGGCGGAGCTCGCATTGGTCCTCTCGTCCGATCGGTTCCGGGTCTACACGAATCCGGACGTGATCGGCGTCGAGCTTGCCGGCGCGCTCAAGAACGTCGTGGCCCTGGCGGCGGGCATGGTCGACGGGCTGGGCTTCGGCGACTCGGCCAAGGCCGGCATCATCACGCGCGGCCTGGCCGAGATGACGCGCCTCGGCGTCGCAGCCGGTGCCCAGCCATTGACCTTCGCGGGACTCGCCGGCGTGGGCGACCTGATCGCGACCTGCATGTCGCCGCTGTCGCGCAATCGTCGGGCCGGCGAATTGATCGCCTCGGGCGTGCCGTGGCCTGAGGCAGGAGAGCGGCTCACAGGCGTGGCCGAGGGCGTCGCGACCGTGACCGGCGCGCTCGAGCTGGCCTCGGCCCACGGGGTCGAGATGCCGATCGCGGAACAGGTGCGGGCCGTCGTGCACGATCAACGTCCGCCGCTCATGGCGGTGGCGGAGCTCATGTCACGCACCCCGAAGGACGAGCTGTCCGCGACCGCGGATCAGTAGACCGATGGAGCCGCCCTCGGACAATGACGCGCCGGCGCCTCGTCCTCGACCCGAGATCTGGCCGCGCGTGCGGCATGTCCTCGGGCTGGCGTGGGTCCCGCTGACTGCCTCGCTCGTATCGCTGGTGCTGTCGATCGGCAGCATCGTCATCGCGACCCGGGACCCCGCGGTGGTGCTCATCCTGCCGGACCAGGTCCGCCTGGCGCAGGGAGCGGCCTCCGGCGGCGCGATCGCGTACGTGCAGGCCACCCTGGTGAGCACCGGCAACAACGACCGCGTGGAGGTCGTCAACGACCTCCGGCTCGTGGTCACGCCGCTCGCCGAGGGCGGGGGAGCGCAGGAGTTCGCGTGGGACGAGACAGGGCGCCTCCTGTTCGACGCCGATACCCAGCGGCTGTCGTACGAGTACGTGAGCGACGCCGGCCCCCTGCTGATCAC
>CAYYDA010000021.1:0-3246 GCA_964470495.1 uncultured Steroidobacteraceae bacterium
CGAGCTCCTTGCGCAGGATGCCGATGCTCTTGTTGACGAAGCTCTCGCGCGCCCGGCGCCGGTCGGTGAGCATCTCGACCAGCTGGCGGTACTTGTCGGGCTCGAGGTACTTGAAGGACAGGTCCTCCAGCTCCCACTTGATCTGCCACATCCCGAGCCGATGCGCCAGAGGGGCGTAGATCTCCATCGTCTGGCGGGCGATGCGCTGCTGCTTGTCCTCCGGCAGGAACTGGAGGGTCCGCATGTTGTGGAGCCGGTCGGCCAGCTTGATGATGACGACCCGGACGTCCTCGGCCATGGCCATGAACATCTTCCGGATGTTCTCGGCCTGCTGCTCCTCCATCGTCCGCGCGCTGCCGAACTTGGAGAGCTTGGTGACGCCGTCGACCAACCGCGCCACCTCGCGGCCGAAGCGTTTCTCGATGTCGGCGATCTGGGTGTCCGTGTCTTCCGGAACGTCGTGGAGGAGCGCGGCCGCCAGCGTCTCCGCATCCATCTGGAGCGTGGCGAGGTAGTGCGTCACCTCGATCGGGTGCGTCACATACGGCTCGCCCGAGCTGCGCATCTGCCCTTCGTGGGCCACCACCGCCGCTTCGTGTGCTCGACGGATCAGGTTCTCGTCGACGTTGGGGCGATGCCGCTGCGCCTCGGCCACGATCTCGTCGATCGTGTGGGCAGCCTCGTCCGCGGACTCGCCGCCGCGCGTGATGCGTTGCACGACGGCCGCAGGAGAGAAGCGTGCCAGCTGGGCCATGGGACCATTGATGCTAGCACGCGCCACGCTCGCGGCCCCGCTGGTGGACCTGATGGTTCACCCCTGGGACCAACGGCCACTGATTGGCCGATACGCCCAGCCGCGGACTAACGCCCGCGGACCGGCATCAGCGGACGACGGCCAGTCCCTCCACGACCCTTGACCCGGCCAGGCGCCGAAGCGCCTCCGGCGTCATCTTGAGCTTCGAGGACCGGTTGCCGCCACCGAGGATGATCCAGTCAGGATCCATGACGCGGCTGTCGACCAGGATCGGCACGTCGTCGGGCAGGCCGAAGGGCGTGACGCCGCCGATCTCCATGCCCGTCCGCTCGCGGACGGGATCGGCCCCGGCGAACGAGGCTTTCCGCACGCCCATCTCGCGTCGGACCACATTGTTCACGTCGAGCGAGGTAGTCGCGAGCAGCACACAGGCGACGTAGGTCGGCTGCGATCCCTTCGAGGCGACCACGATCGTGTTCGCGCTCCGTTCGAGCGGCACGCCGTAGGCTTCCACGAATGCCGCAGTATCGGCCAGCGCGGGGTCGCACTCCATGACCTCGAAGGCGACTCCGAGCGCCTCGAGTCGCTCTCGGACCGCCGGGTGGAGGAGGTCTCCGGCCTGGGTCATGCGGATTCCGCGGCGTCCTCCCGGCCGCCGCCACGCAGTCGCAGCCGGGCTCGTTGCGCCAGTCCATAGGCCGGGATCGCGACGCGCAGCGCGGCGTCCATCGGTCCGGCCAGGGGGAGGTCGCGGGCGCCGACGTACTCGATCTCGGTGCCGCCGAAGCCCTCCTTGAACTGGCGGATGCCCCCTGTCGCGAGGCCCCACATGTCGTACACGCGGAAGCCCTCTCGCGCCAGGTCGCTGATCGCCGTCCACTTGAGGAGATAGTTGGCGCGGAGGTCAGCGCCGGCGTCAGTCATGCCACCGTAGGCCTCGACGGCCCGCTCGCCGCACAGAAAGTGGAAGAGCGTGGCCATCCGCTCGCCGCCCTTGGTCGCAAAGCTGAGGCGGACGTGGCCGTTCGGAGCGAACTTCGACCAGACGCGCTGGTAGTAGGACGCCTGGCGAGCGACGAAGCCCGCCCGATCGGCCGTGTAGCCGTAGATGCGGTTGAACTCGGCCAGCGCCGGACGGATCAGGCGCGTCGGGGTGGCGCCGTCGAAGCGCTCGACCATGACTCCCGCGCGCTCGGCCTTGTTCACGTACTGGCGGTGCTTGCGCTTGAGGCCGGCTCGCAGCGTTGCCTCCCCGTCCGTGAGGTCGATCACCCGCGTGGTCGGCGGCTGGACCTTCGGCGCCGAGCGCCACGGGTCCTCCAGCAGTGCGCGACCGTACGGCGTGTCGGGCCGCGCCTCCGGGTCCGCGCGGACGGTTGCTATCCGCTCCGTCGTCCCCAGCGTGCGCAACGCGCCCACGAGCGCGTTCCGCACGTTCGGATCGTCGAGATCGCCGACGGGACCGCGAGGGACATAGGCCAGGTGCCAATTGAGGAGCGGGATGCGGCGCAGGAGCAGCTGGGCGCCGGCGACGGGCTCGTCCTCCGACGGGCCGATCGCGATCCGTACCGGCCGCCAGCCGCTCAGGGAACGCACCTCGCCCCATTCCCACAGCTGGGGGAACGCGTGATACGGCGCGCCCTCCACGAACGCGTTCCACGCCTCCGGATCGGTGACGCGCCAGGCGTGCAGGTCCTTGTTGGTCATTGAGACGTCCATCCTGACGCCTTGAGGGCCTCGCGTGCTGCGAGCCGATCATCCCACGGCCGCTTTTCGGTGCCGTAGAACATGCTCGACTCGTGGCCCTTGCCGGCCAGGAGGATGACGTCGCCCTCCTGCGCCATGCCGACAGCGTGACCGATCGCCTCGCGCCGGTCCCCGATCACCCACAGCGTCTCGCCATCGGCGGCGCCGACGGCACGCGCTCCGGCGGCGATCTGCTCGTTGATGAGTCCGGGATCCTCGAGCCGCGGATCCTCGTCGGTGACGACCACGAAGTCGGCGAGCTCGGCGGCGACGCGGCCCATCGGTCCTCGCTTGGTGGGATCTCGCTCGCCCGCGGACCCGAAGACGGCGATCAGTCGGCCGACGGTGAGGGGCCGCAAAATCTCGAGCACCTTGCGCAGCGAGTCGGCCGTGTGCGCGTAGTCGACGATGACCGCGAACGGCTGTCCGGCATCGACCCGCTCCATGCGGCCGGGGACGCCGGAGGTCTCGCCGAGCGCGCGGGACGCGCCCTCGAGATCGAGAGCCAGCGCTTCGCCGACCGCGAGGGCGGCGAGGGCGTTCGAGACGTTGAATCGTCCCGGCAGCGCCACGCGCACCTCGCCCCGCCAGCGCGGCGACTCGAGCGTAAAGCGCGTCCCGCCTGCATCTCCCGCCAGGCCGACGGCGCGGAGGTCGGCCCGGGCATCGATCCCGTAGGTGATCACCCGCTCTCGGGCGCGATCGCGGAAGTAGGCGAAGCTGTCGTCATCGGCGTTGAGAATGCT
>CAYYDA010000021.1:3346-10954 GCA_964470495.1 uncultured Steroidobacteraceae bacterium
CTCGGGCGCGATCGCGGAAGTAGGCGAAGCTGTCGTCATCGGCGTTGAGAATGCTGATCGGTGCCTCTTCCACCAGGCGTGCTTTCGCGGCTCGATACGCGTCCGGCGTGCCGTGGAACTCGAGATGCTCGCTCGTGACCGTGGTGACCACGCCGACGTCGAAGCGGCTGTTGCGCGTCCGATCCAGCGCGAGCCCGTGCGACGTCGCCTCCATGACGACGCTGTCGTTGCCATCCTCGACCATCCTCGCCAGCAGCTCCTGGAGCTCGAGCGCCTCCGGCGTCGTGGTTCGGTCGTCGTTCGGGCGCACGTCATCGCCGATGCCGACGAAGACGGTACCGATCTGGCCGGGACGGCGGCCGGCGCGGCGAAGGAGCTCGGCGGTCAGTGCGGTCACGGTCGACTTGCCGTCGGTGCCCGTCACGCCGATGACGGTCAGCCGCTCCGACGGCCGTCCGAACCACGCGTCGGCGGCATCGGCCAGGGCACGTCTGGTGCTGTCGACAACCAGCTGCGGGACCGTCAGCCCGGAGAGCTCGCGCTCGACGACGAGGCCGATGGCACCCGCCTCCACCGCCGGGGCGGCGAAGTCATGGCCGTCGACGTGGACCCCGGGGACGGCGAAGAAGAGCGTGCCCGGCTCGACGCGACGCGAGTCGTACGCCAGCGAGGTCACCTCGCCGACCGGGATGCCCACGACGCGCTCTGGACCGATCGCGTCGGTGAGGGCACCGAGGCCCATCCGACGCTCGTCGCTCATCGGCGCACGCGCCCGATCCAGCGGCGCAGGATGCCCGTCGCTGCTCGGATGCGGTACAGCGTGGGGTCGACCACGAGGTCCCAGCTCCCGGCCCAATGAACCTCGCGCCCACCGAAACCCTTCTTGAAGAGCCCGACGCCGTGCCACGGGTGGTCCGGGCCGGAACCGGGTGGCGCCACGCCCCACAGGTCGTGGGTCCGCACGCCCCGGTCGCGAGCCAGGCGCATCATCGCCCACTGGAGCGCGTAGCTGGCGTAGTGCTTCGGCTCGCCGCGCTCCTCGCGCCGGCTGCCGCTGAAAAGGTAGAAGGAGCGATCGCCCTCGATGACGACCATGCCCGATGCCAGCAGCTCTCCGTCGCGGCGCGCCTCGAGGATGACCGCGCGTCCAACTCCGGCCAGGGCGCGCCATGCGGTGCGGTAGCGCTCGAGCGGCGGCATCGGGAATCCGGCCCGCCGCTGCGTCTCGCCCACCAGGCCATGCAGCGCGTCGATGGCGGCCGTGTCGCCGGCCTCCTCGCTGATCTCGACACCAACGCCCTCGCGTTCCGATCGCCGCACAGCGTAGCGCGTGTCCTTGTCGAAGCCGGCGAGGAGCGACTCGTCGTCGGTGAGCTCCACGACTCGCGTATGGCCGACCTGGAGCATCTCAGCCGTCGGGCGCAGGCCGCGGCCATGCAGCGCGGCGAGCACAGGCGCCCCGGCCTCGAGACGCGGCTCCAGCTTGACCGCGATGGCTCGGTGACGGCCCGCGGCGTTCCGCAGGCCGATGAGCAGCGCTCGTACCCGCTCCCCCGCCTGCGGGGAGGCCCAATCGAGCACAGGGCCGTGCGGGATGTACCAGAACGCGCGCCCGCCCGGCACGGGCCTCTCCTGCGCGGCGAGGGTGGCGACGATCGCGCCATCGTCCTGGAGGACGAATCGCCGCTGGGGCTGGCCGTCGAACGCGGCAACCTCGGCCCAGGCCCAGTCGTGGAGGAAGTCCCCCGACGGTGTGGCGGCCAGGAACGCCTGCCAGGCGTCGGCATCGGCCTCGGTGGCGGGTCGGAATTCCATCAGGCCTCCCCGCCGCGTCGGCGCTGGAAGATGCCGCGCAACTGCGCGAGCTCCGGCGCGCGGAGTGCCGCCGCGACCAGCAGGTAGATTGCGCCACCGGCGGCAGAGAGGACGAGAAGCGCCAGGAGCCGGCCGATCGCATTGTCGAGCAACCCGCCGAGGGATCCCTGTACCACGGTCAGGCCGCCGAGCATGAGGAGCGCGGCCGCCAGCGCCGCGACGCTCGCGCGCGCCACCGAGCGGACGATCGCCGCCTCGTCTACCGACTCGAGTCGGCGACGCAGGAACCAGAGCAGCCCGATCACCTCGATGACCGAGGCGATCGAGAGGGCCAGGGCGAGGCCCTCGACCCCCATCGGCCCGACCAGGATGGCCATGAGCGGCACGTTGATGGCGACCGCGACGACGGCCCAGGCGACCGGGGTCCGGGTGTCCTGCATGGCGTAGAAGGCGCGCGTCAGCACGTGCACGACGGTATGCCCGACCAGGCCGATGGCGAAGAAGAGCAGCGCGCTCGCCGTCCGGTCGGTCGCCGATTGGCTGAACAGTCCGTATTGGTAGAAGACCGACGTGAGCGGCTCGCGCAGCACGATCATCACCGCCGTCAACGGCGCCGCAACGAAGACCAGCACACGCACCGCCCCGGCCACCTGTCGCCTGATCTCACCGATGCGCCCCAACGCCGCATCCGCGCTGAGCGTCGGGAACAGCGCCACCGCGATGCTCACCCCGATGACGCCCACCGGGATCTGCGACAGCTGGAAGGCGTAGTTGTACGCCGTCAGGCTGCCCTCCGGCAGGCCCGAGGCAAGCACCGTGCTGACGAGGAAGTTGATCTGGCCGGCGGCGAGCCCGAGCGTCCGCGGCCCCATCAGCCACGCCACCCTGCGGACGCCCGGATGCGACAGCCCGATGGTGAGGTCGTAGCGCTGTCCGACCCGCGCCAGGTTGGGCAGCTGCACCGCAAGGTGCGCCAGCGAGCCGATGGCGACGCCCACCGCCAGCCCCTCGATGCCCATGATCGGCGCCAGGAAGATGGCAGCACCGATGATCGCCACGTTGTAGAGCAGCGGCGCAATGGCCGGGACGGTGAACTGCTGGTAGCTGTTGAGGATCCCGGTCACCACCGCGCCCATGCCGATCAGGACGGGGCTGAGGAGCATGACGCGCGTCATGCGGATGGTCAGCTCGGTGGTGGGCGCGTCGAAGCCGGGGGCCACGATCGGGACGAAGACCGGGGCCAGGATGGCCATCACCAGGCTCAGCGCGGCCAGCGCGATGAGCACGAGGTTGATCACGCTGCTGGCCAGCTGCCACGCCTCGCGGTCCTGGCCGCGGGCGCGGTAGCCGGCGAAGACCGGGATGAGCGCGGCGCTGAGCGCTCCCGCCACGACGAGCTGGAAGATGGCGTCGGGGATGCGGAACGCGGCGAAGTAGGCGTCGAGCTCGCGGCTGGCGCCGAACTGCGAGCCGATGACCAGCAGCCGGATCCAGCCCAGCAGGCGGCTCGCCAGCGCTGCGAAGGTGAGGATCAGGCTCGCCGTGACGAGGACGCGCCCCGGCGAGATTCCTCCGCTCCCGGCCTGCGAGGCGGGCTCAGGCGGCGGCGCGACCGACGGTGTCGGCCCCTCGACGTCCCGCGTCACCCGCCCGACCGCCTGCCGGAGCCTCGTCGGGCGCGCGGATGCGCCCCGCGGTAGGCGCTGCGCAGCGCTGCGTCGGACAGGTGGGTGTAGATCTGCGTGGTCTGGAGGTTCACATGCCCGAGCAGCTCCTGGACGACGCGGAGGTCCGCGCCGCCCTCGAGCAGATGGGTGGCGAACGAGTGGCGCAGCGTGTGCGGGCTCGTCCGGCTCGGTGCCCCCACCATGTCGACCCAGCGACCGATGGCCATCCGTGCCCCTCGCGCCGTCAACGGCCCGCCGTGCGCGTTGAGGAACACGGTGCCGTCACCGCCGGCGCCCCTGGCGGCGAGAATGGGTCGCGCGGTGTCGAGGTAGGCCCGCAGTGCCGATGCCGCGGGTCCGCCGAACAGGAGCTGTCGCTCCTTGTTGCCCTTCCCGGTGACTCGCAACCGGCGCCGGCCGAGATCGAGGCGATCGATCGTCAGGCCCGAGAGCTCGCTGATGCGCATCCCCGTCGCATACAGGAGCTCGAGCATCGCGCCGTCGCGACGGGCGAGGGCTTCGTCACGACTGGCGAGCCGACCCGGTGCGGTGACCAGCGCGGCGGCCTCGTCGACCGACAGGACGCGAGGCAGGCGCGACGGTCGTCGGGGCGCACGAACGCCGGCCAGCGGGTCGATCTCGATCCGCCCGTGGCGGAGCGCGTGGCGGTAGAGGGATCGGACCGCCGCCAGGCGACCGCCGACCGAGGTCGGAGCGAGCCCACGGTCGGCGAGCGTCGCGAGGTACGCACGCACCGTGGCACGGTCGGGAGTCCGCCAGTCGACGCGGCGCTGGGCGAGGAAGTCCAGGAACTCGGTGGCATGGCGGCGGTACTCGATGACCGTGCCCGGAGACGCATTGCGCCCGGCAAGGCCGTCGAGGAACGAGCCGAGGGCTCGCTGCGCGCCGGGCTCGCGTCGAGTCGTCGCGCCAGGCTCAGTCACCACCGCTGCCGGCCGCCGCTGCCGCTGCCGCTGGCCCCGATCGGTTCGGCTCCCGCCCGGTCGCCGGGGTGCCCACCGCGCACATCACGCCGAAGGCTTGCGTGCGGAGGTCTTGCGCCGCGTGGTGCGCTTCGTGCTGCCGCCGCGCCTCGTCGCGCCCTTGCGGCCTCGTGCCGCGGGCTTCACGCCCTCGCGCGCGCGCAGGAGGTCGACCGCTGCATCGAGCGTCACCGCGTCGCTGGTCGCGTCCTTCGGAATCGATGCGTTCGTGGTTCCGTCGCTGACGTATGGCCCGTATCGGCCCTCGAAGAGCTTGACAGCTGCGCCCGAGTCCGGATGCGGGCCGAGGTCGCGCAGCACCTTCGTTGACGAGCGCCGAGACGGCTTCTCCTGCTTGAACAGCTCGATCGCCTCGTCGAGCGACACGGCGAACACCTGTGCGTCGCTGGTGAGCGATCGGAACTCGCTGCCGCGCTTCACGTATGGTCCGAACCGACCGAAGTTCGCGACGATGTCCTCACCGCTATCGGCGTCGTGCCCGACGAGCCTCGGCAACGCGAGCAGCTCGAGCGCCCGATCGAGGGTGATCGACGTCTCCGTGTCGTCTCCCGTGAGCGACGCCCGCCGTGGTTTCTCCTTGCTGCCCTTCTCCGGCGTCTCCCCGAGCTGCACGTATGGACCGAACCGGCCGGTCATCACGTACACGGGCAGCCCTGTTTCGGTGTCCGTGCCGAGACTGCTCGGTCCCTTCGTCCGTGCCTCGACGAGCGCCAGTGCCTGCTCGAGCGTGAACTCGGCGGGCGGGACGTCGTCCGGGATCGAGGCGTTGAGCGCCGACGCGCCGTCACCCACCTGAACGTACGGGCCGAACCTGCCGATGCGGACGACCACGGACGCGCCTCCCGGATCGTCGCCGAGGACGGTCACCGGATAGTCGATCTGGGTCTGGTTCTCTACGAGAGGCTTCAGGCCGGGCCAGTCGCGTCCGCCACCGCCGTAGTAGAAGGTGCTCAGGAAGGCGACGCGGTCACGCTCGCCCTTCGAGATCTCGTCGAGGCTCTCCTCGATGAGCCCGGTGAATCCGAGCTCGACGAGCGCTCCGAAGTGCTCCTTCAGCAGGTGGATCACCGCGAATGCCGTGAAGGTGGGCACGAGTGCCTTGCCCTGGCGCCACACATACCCGCGGCGCTCGATGGTCGAGATGATCGAGGCGTAGGTCGAGGGACGGCCGATGCCGTCCTCCTCGAGCCGCTTCACGAGCGAGGCATCCGTGTAGCGCGGGGGCGGTGTCGTCTCGTGGCCGACCGGCTCGAGCGAGTCGAGCTCGAGCGCGCCGCCGGGTGAGACGAGGCCGCCGACCGCCACCTTGGGCAGCACCGTCTCCTGGTCGCCGATCTCGGCGGCCGGATCGTCAGACCCTTCGACATAGGCGCGCAGGAATCCGGCGAACTGGATCGCCTTGCCCGATGCGGTGAAGACGGCCGGTTCATCCCCGTTGGGCGCCGTGATCTCGAGCGTCGTGCGCAGGAGCTTGGCGTCGGCCATCTGTGAGGCGACCGCCCGCTTCCAGATGAGGTCGTAGAGCCGCTGCTCCTCGGCGCCGACCCGTTGCGCCAACCGCGGCGGCGTCTGCCCGAAGTCGGTCGGCCGGATCGCCTCGTGGGCCTCCTGCGCATTCTTGACCTTGGTCCGGTACTGGCGAGGCCCACCGTAGAACTCGGTTCCGTACAGGCCGCGGATCGCTTCCGCAGCCTCGCCCAGGGCGCGCTCGCTCAGGGTGGTCGAGTCGGTGCGGTGGTACGAGATGATGCCTTCCTGGAAGAGGCGCTGGGCCGCGCTCATCGTTCGGTCGGCCGACCACCCGAGCTTTCGGTTGGCCTCCTGCTGCAGGGTCGAGGTCGTGAACGGCGCGTACGGGCGTTGGGTGGCCGGCCGCTCATCCACGGAGGTCACCGTCCACGGCAGGCGCTGCACGAGCTCGTCGCTCAGCTGGCGCGCCGAGGCCTCGTCGAGCAGCCTGGCGCTCGTGTCGTTCCGCTCGCCCGTCGCCGGATCGAAGTCCTTGCCGGTCGCGAGCCGCGTGCCTCCGATTCGCGCCAGCCGCGCCACGAACGACGCGCCTGAGCTGCGGACGTGGGCCTCGAGGTCCCAGTACGCGCTCTTGTGGAAGGCGCCGCGCTCCTCCTCGCGTTCGACGATGAGGCGCACGGCCACGCTCTGCACGCGCCCGGCGCTGAGGCCGGTCTGCACCTTCTTCCACAGGACCGGCGAGACCATGTAGCCGTACAGCCGATCGACGATCCGACGGCTCTCCTGGGCATCGACGAGCTTCAGGTCGATCTCGCGGGCATCATCGATGGCCCTGCGGACAGCTTCCTCGGTGATCTCGTGGAACTCGATGCGGCGGACAGGGACCTTCGGCTGGAGCACTTCGCGCAGGTGCCAGCTGATCGATTCGCCCTCGCGGTCCGGGTCGGTTGCCAGCAGCACCTCGGCCGCATCCTTGACCGCCGAGCGCAGGTCGCGAATTCGGCTGGCCTTGTCGCGCGCGATGACGTAATACGGACGAAATCCGTTCTCCACGTCGACGCCCATGTTGCCCCAGGGCTTGTCCTTGATGGCAGCGGGCACCTCGCTGGCATTCTCGGGCAGGTCGCGGACGTGGCCGACGCTGGCCTCGACGCGGTATGCGTTGCCCAGGAGGCGCGCCAGCGTCTTGGCCTTGGCAGGCGACTCGACGATGATGAGTGGCCTCGACATCGGCGTCAGTATCCCTTCGCCAGGTCGTGGACGTGGCCATTGCTGTGCGTAGGCGGCATTCGGTCAGCGAGTGTAGCACCGGCCCCGTCGCGATCCGCCGAGGGCGGACCGGCACGACGGGGCCGGGCGGTGCGGGGATGGGTCGTCCGGGGCGCCGCGCGGAGCGGCATGCCGGACGGATCTCAGTTCGTGAAGTTCCAGGTGATGACGGTGCGGCCGCCGGCAGTGGCAATCCCGACTCCCATGCGTGTCGCCCTGGGATCCAGGATGTTGCCGATGTGGTTCCACTGCCCCGGATACGGCTCGGCCATGAACTGCGCGTGGCACCAGTCGAGGGTGGCCTGCTCGCTCATGCCCCCGTAGTAGCACTGGTTCTCGGCGGAGTAGCTGAAGCTCACGCCGGCGGCGCGCAGCCGGGTCTC
>CAYYDA010000021.1:11054-14921 GCA_964470495.1 uncultured Steroidobacteraceae bacterium
CGTTCGTGGCGTCGACGTCCATCGGCTCGCTGAACCAGATATCGACGGTGGCCGGCTCGACATCGGCCGCATCGGCTTCCGGCGCGGTCTTCGTGACCTGCGCACCGGGGTACACGATGAACGAGAAGTTTCCCTTCCCGCCGAGCGGGTTGCCCGTGCTGTCGTGCGCACCGATGATACTGATCGTGTAGCGCGCACCAGGCGCCAGGCGCTCGGTCGGCGTGAACACCAGGTCCCCGCGGTCCCACGCGATCTCGCCGGTGACGGCCGGGCTGATGGCGAACTGCTCCTCCACATCGGCCTGGTCCATGTCGTCGGTGAAGCTGACGGTGATGGCGCTCGTCGCGCTCACCTTCGTGGCCGTCTTCGACGGTAGTGTCGTGCCGGGAACATCGGCCGTGACGGCATCCGCGTCGAGCAGGGCTTCCGCCTTGGCGTCGAGCTTCGCGTCGAGCTTGACCGGCGGCGCGTCGGTGACCGCCAGGCGAACCTGGAAGTCTGAAACCCTCGGCGCCGTCTGGGTCGTGAAGGCGTACCGTCGCGCGCCTGCCAGCACCTGGCCGTCCGTCCGCGTCGCGGACCCGCCGACCACGACCACGTACGTCTCGTCGGTGCGCCACCGGCGCTCCGGAGTGACGGTGATCTGGTCCAGGTTGTCGTTCCATCGCAGGTCGACCGGCTGATCGGGCAGGACCTGGAGGGCGGACTCGACGGTGCCGGGGTTCATGGCGGCGTCGAAGGCGATGGTGACGGACTCGTCGGTGGGGACACCGACGCCTACGTTCTGCGGAAGGAGGGACTCGGCCCGCACAGGCGCCGGTTCCGGGCCGGCCTGGATTGCCGGTGTCTCCGCACTGAACGCGATGATCAAGGCGAACGAGATGGCGGTGAGCGAGACGCGTGTGATGCCTCGATGGCTGCTCAGCAGGCGGCGGAGCGAGTCGAACGGGGCGGCGAATGCCGCTTTTCCATTTCGGTTCGGACGCAATAGACATACTCCATGGGGGCTTTGGCCACCGAGTCCGCGGGCACGCGATCGGCGACATAACTTCTCGGGAGCATAGCCCATGGGTACCATCGGTGTCATACCGCATTCGTAAGGCGCTTTGCGGCAAGGGTCAGATGGAAGGTGGCCCCACCGAACGGATTGACCAGTCCGCGTGCCTCCAGCATGGTCAGCGCGCTGGCGACCGATGCGGCCGAATGGCCGGTCCGATCCACCAGCTCCTCGATCGATCCGCTCCTCTCGAGCAGTCGTTTGAGGAGCTGGCCCTCGACTTCCGACAACGCCTTCACGGCGGGCGGCTGCGCTCCGCGCGCGAGGCCGATCTGACGCAGCAGGGACGCGGCCGAGGTGACGATCGTCGCCTGCTGATCAGCGATCAGACGATTGCAGCCGCGGGAGCTCATGGCGTCGATCGGACCCGGTACGGCGTACAGCTCGCGCCCGATGGCAGTGGCGGCGGCGGCGGTCATGAGCGCGCCTGAGCGGTCCGGCGCCTCGATCACCACCACTGCCTCGGCCAGGCCGGCGATGATGCGGTTGCGTCGGGCGAAATCCGGCCTGCCGATCGTGACGCCGATGGCGATCTCGCTGACGAGCGCGCCTCCCGCCCGCAGCAGGTCGCGCGCCAGGGACCGATGCCGTGGCGGATAGATGCGATCGATCGGCGACGGCAGGACCGCGATGGTCGGAGCCCTGGCGGCGACCGCGGCGCGGTGCGCCGCGCCGTCGATGCCCAGCGCCAGCCCGGAGACGACGACCACCCCCGCCCGGGCAAGCTCCTCCGCCACCTCGGTCGTGACCGACAACCCATAGCCGGAGGCGCGCCGCGTTCCGACGATGGCGACCGCGCGCTGGTGGAAGGCAGCCTGCTCGCCGACGACGAAGAGGGTCGGGGGTCTCGGATCCAGCGTAAGCAGGGCGGGCGGATACGCTTCGTCGAGTCCCGTGACGATGCGGCCGCCGGCACGATCGGTTGCGCGCTCGACCGACCTCGCCAGCGACCGCGGATCGGCTTGACTCAGCCGTTCGAGGCCATGGTCCGTCCGCTCGCGTGCTCCCGCCACCTCGCGCACGCCGGCAGGCCCGGCGGCCCATGCCGCTGAGGCGGACCCGTACCGAGCGACAAGCCGCGCGAAGCCGGCCGGGCCGATCCCGGGAACCATCGACAATGCGATCCAGCACTCGCGCTCGGTCGCCCTGCTGCTATGGGCCGACCCGGACCCATCGGGCGGTCCGGCCGAACCGACGCCGATCATGCGTGCACGTCCTTGGGGCGATGGATGAGCGCCTCGTTCAGGTGCTCCGCGCGTACAGCCTCTGATCCGTCCAGGTCGGCGATCGTGCGGGCCACGCGGGCAGAACGATGAAGCCGGCGCATCGAGAGGCCCATCTGACGCCCGCGTGCGTCGATGAGCGACCGCACGGCCGGTCCGAATCCGCCGCGGTCGCCGAGCCATGCCGCGGGCAGGTCCGCATTGACCGTGCCCTGCCGCTCGGCCTGGATCGCCGCAGCCCGCGCGATCCGTGCCGCAACCGTCGCCGTCGTCTCGCCGGGTCGCGTGCGGCGCATGGTGCCGATCGGCTCGAGCGTCACAATCATGTCGAGCCGATCGCGCATGGGTCCGGAGAGTCGAGCCTGGTAACGCCGCCGCATGCCGTCCTCGCAGGCGCACAGGTGACCCTGGACGCCGAACCAGCCGCAGGGGCACGGGTTGAACGCGGCCAGAAGCATGAACCGAGCAGGCAGCGCCAGGACGCCACCCACCCGCGCGATCGTGACCGTGCCGGAGTCGATGGGTCCGCGCAGTGCGTCGAGCGCGTCGGCCCTGAACTGGAGCGTCTCGTCCAGAAGCAGCGCGCCGCGATGCGCCAAACTCGCTTCGCCCGGCCGGATGCGCGGGCCGCCGCCGACCAGCGCCTGGGTCGAGATCGTGTGATGCGGCGCTCGGAATGGCCGTCGCAGGCTGAGCGGCGATCGCGGCCCGGCCAGGCCGGCGACGGAGTGGATCCGGCTGACCTCCACAGCCTCGCGATCATCGAGGAGCGGGAGAAGCCCGGCCGCCGCGAGCGCCAGGAGCGTCTTACCCACGCCCGGGGGACCGGTGAATGCGAGGTTGTGCCGTCCCGCCACGGCAATCTCGAGCGCCCGGCGCGCGACGACCTGGCCAGTCACGGCCGAGAGGTCGGGCGCGTCGTCCACGTCGGTGGTGGAGCGGTACGGCGGGCGCGCCACGACCTCGAGTTCCGCGACGCCGGCGAGGTGGCGAGTGACCTCGGCGAGCGCGTGCGCGCCGCGGACGCGTGCACCGCCGATGGCCGCGCCCTCGGCGGCGTTCTCGAACGGCACGATGACGTCGCTGGCACCGGCATCGTGGGCGGCGGCGACGAGCGCCATTGCGCCGGGCACCGGCCGCAGGGACCCGTCAAGCGCGAGCTCGCCGATCAGCGCCGTGGCGCCGAGGCGCGACGCGTCGAGCTGGCCTGACGCGACCAGGATGCCGGCTGCCATGGCCAGGTCGTGGCCGGTCCCCTCCTTTGGCAGGTCGGCCGGAGCGAGATTGATCGTGATTCGGCGAGACGGGACCTCGAAGCCGGAGTTTCGCAGCGCCGCCCGCACGCGCTCGCGAGCCTCGAGCACCGCGCTTCCCGCCAGGCCGACGATGGTGAGCCCCGGAAGGCCGAAGGCCACGTCGACCTCGACCCGCACCGGGACGCCTTCGACGCCAACGATCGACGCGCTCTGCGCCGTAGCGAGCATGGGCGGGGCCCTCGACGGAGGCGTGCGTGCGGCGGAATGACGGGAGTGCCGGTCGCCCGCCTGCTCGCCTCCCTACTAACCAGCGGCGACCGGCGCAGCCAAG
>CAYYDA010000022.1:0-12295 GCA_964470495.1 uncultured Steroidobacteraceae bacterium
CGATGATCAGCGTCCGCTCGAACTGGCCCATGTTCTCGGTGTTGATCCGGAAGTACGCCTGCAGCGGCAGCTCCACGTGGACGCCCTTGGGCACGTAGATGAATGAGCCGCCCGACCAGACCGCGGTGTTGAGCGCGGCGAGCTTATTGTCGTTGGCGGGGATGACCGTCCCGAAGTACTCGCGGAACATCTCCGGATGCGTCTTGAGTGCCTCGTCGGTGCCAAGGAACAGGACGCCCTGCTTCTCGAGGTCTTCGCGGATGTTGTGGTAGACGACCTCGGAGTCGTACTGACCACCCACGCCGGCGAGGTACTTCTTCTCCGCCTCGGGGATGCCGAGCTTGTCGTAGGTGCGGCGGATGTAGTCCGGCACGTCATCCCACGACTGGACCGCCTTATTGGTCGGCGCGATGTAATAGAAGATTTCCTGGAAGTCGATCCCGGACAGGTCGGCGCCCCAGTTCGGCATCGGCCGCGCCTCGAAGTGTCGGTATGCCTTCAGGCGCAGCTTCGTCATCCACTCCGGCTCGCCCTTGAACCGGCTGATCTCCGCGACGATGTCGGCGTTCAACCCGCGCTGGGCGATGTTGAGCGACGTCGCCTCGGGGTCGTTCCAGCCGTACTTGTACGAGTCGGGAATCTGGCTCAGGGCGGGATTAGGAAGGGCCATGCGCTCCTCGGTTCACGCCGGGATCGCCTCGCTCGGCGAATCCCGACTGATTTGGTCGGTGTTACCCGAGCATTGTCCCCCACGAGGGCGGGACGGTCAACCGACCCAAGAGAGCGAGGGACCTTCGCCTCGGCTTCGAACGGAGCAAGCGGAGGCTCGTCAGGGGACGAAAGAGCCGAGCGCGTCCTGGACGGTTCTGTTGATGACCGACGGCCCCCCGAGGAGGATGATCCGGGTCGGATTGAGACGATTGAGCTCCCCGCCACTGTACGGCGGAATCTCGTTCGACTTCACCAGGATGGTCGGCGCGCCGCGGACGGCAGCCGCAGGACCCGCGCCGAGGGCGTCCGGGAAGTTCTGTCCGGTCGCCACGTAGGCCAGTGGCGCGCCGGCCGGATGGTGGACCTCCGAGAGGATCGCAGCCGTTTGGTAGCGATCCGCCCCCCCGATGCGCTGCACCCCGCCGCCGGTGTCATACGCGTCGAGCTGGGCCACGACGGCATCGGAGACGGCCGCCGGCCCGCCGACGACGATGATGCGGCCCGGGTCGAGCCGATCGAGCTCAGCGGCGATCGAGGCCGGAATGGCCGATCCGAGCGTGAGAAGCAGCGGGCCGCCGGCCCTCGCGGCGTGCGGGACCGCCGCAAGTGCGTCCGGCCAGTTCTCCCCGGTCGTGACGTAGGCAGTTGAGACGCCGGGGTTGTAGGTGGCCCCCGAGAGGAGCGCGGACGTCGCGTAGCGGTCCGCTCCAGCCACGCGGTAGAAGCCCCCGCCTGTTTGGTAGCGAGCGACGAGTCCGGCGACATACTCCGATACGACCCTGTTGCCACCGACGAGGATGATCCGGCTGGGATTCAGGCGCTCGAGCTCGGTTACCGCGAGCGCCGGCAATGAGTTCGGCTCGACCAGGATGAGCGGTCCGCCAAAGCGGCCGGCGGCCGCGCCGGCGGACAGTGCGTCGGGGAAATTGCGTCCGGTGGCCACATACACCGCCTCCACGCCAGGCGCGAACGCGTCCTCGGATGCCGCCGCCGAGGTCTCGTACCTGCTGCTGCCGTACTGCCGCTCGACCTCCGCCGTCGATGCCGGCGGCGCCGCGCATGACCGATCGGCGGCCAGGATCGTCACCGGTCCGTCCGACGCGGTGATACGGATCTGCGCCCAGGCACAGTTGTTCGACTCGTTCGACTCGACGTACCAATTCTGCTCATCGGCCCGGGCCTGCACGATGTAGTCGCCCGGCGGAAGGGTCGAGATCTCGATCCACTGGAACGCGAAGTTCGCCGGATACTCGTCGCCCCAGCCGACACTGAGACCCATCCGGTTGCTGGTGCTGTTCTGGTTGCCGCACTGCTGGCCGCCGTAGGCCGCTGGCGAATTGCCGCTCATACGCCGGCTGTCGAGGAAGCAGAAGCCGACCTTGTGCCCGCGCCGAACCTGCCCGTCGCCCGACCACATCTGGTAGAGCATCACGCCCTGGATGTGCCAGTGGTCGTGCCCGTCCGATGCGTACTCCATGAGTGCGCGGTTGTCGACCAGACGCGAACCTCCGACGTCGTCGTAGATCCGCTGGGTGGTCCGCAGGTGCGCCTCGGCCCGGCTGCCACGCGAGCCGAGAACCTCGAGGGGACCGGCGCCCTCGTTCGTCATGTTCGTGGTGAACCGGAGGCGTCGCACCCCGCCGACGGTCTCGGTCCGGAAGTCCGACAGCCACCACATGCGGAGGTCGGGCAATCGGTCGGTCGCGGCCGCGACCTCGCGGTGCGGTCCGGCGGCAGTGGCCACGATGGCAAGGGCCATCGCGAGACGGATGACACGGGCGACACGGATTCGCGACACGGATTCCTCGGGGTTGCGGGCAGGAACCGAGGCTAGCAGAGGACGTGGAACCGGCGCATGACTCAAGCGTCATGACGGGCTCGCATCCGATCGTCACCGCATCGCTGCGACGACCTCGGAGGGCGCCACGCCGGCCTCGACCAGCCGTCGGGCAACCTCCGGCGCGATGGCGCCCCCGATGCCGGCCAGACCGACGGTTCTACCGGCCCGAACGTAGGCGAGCACGGTGCGGGAGGCGTCGAACCAGACCTCTTCCTCCCAGCCGTCGCCGGCACCGATGAGATCCAGCGTCGTACCGGCGATCTCGGAGAAGACCCACGGCGCCGGTGGCGGGGACACCGGAAGGCCGAGCATCGAGAGGCCCGCACGCTCGCCGGCCTCTCGTGCGGCGTGCCAGTGCTCGATCCGCGAGCGGCCCTCGATGCGCGCGACGTCGCCCGCGGCCCAGATCGCCGCGTGGCTGGTTCGCTGCTCCTCGTCCACCACGATGCCGTCGTCAGTCTGGAGGCCGGCAGCCGCGGCCAGCTCGACCCGCGGCCTGACGCCGACACCGACGACCACGAAGGCGGCTGCCAGTCGCTCAGTACCGATCCAGGCCGCGTCGTCGCCGATTCGCGTGGTGCCGGTGCCGAGCCGCAGGTGGACGCCGGCGTCGGCGAGACGGGCGGTGGCCCAGGCGGCGAGCTCCGCGCCGAGCGTCCCGCCCCACAGCACGGGCGCCAGCTCGACTACCGTCGGTCTCAGCCCGAGCGACGCCAGCGACGATGCGACCTCGAGGCCGATGAACCCACCGCCGACGATGACCACCGGCGCATCCGCGCCCGCCGCGACGGCCGCCTCGCGCAAGCGCCTGGCGTCTTCCGCGGTTCGCAGCGTGAGCGACCTCTCCACGCCGGGGATCGGGAGCTGTCGGACCTCCGCGCCGGTGGCGATCAGCACGCGCTCGAATCCGACGGTGACGCCGCCGGCCAGCGTGGCGAGCCGCTCGTCCGGCTCGATGCGCTCAACGACGGCGCCGGTCAGCAGCTCGATCGAGCGGCGCTCGTACCACGAAGGCGCCTCGGCGGCCAGCAGCTCCTCGGGCAGGTCGTCGCGCAGCAGCTCCTTGCTCAGCGGTGGCCGGTTGTATGGCGCGCGCCCCTCGGCGCCGACCAGGAGGATCGACCCCTGGAAGCCGTTCCGCCGAAGCGTTCGAGCACAGCGGGCCGACGCGACGCCGCCCCCGACCAGCAGGACGTCGACGGCACGATGAGGGGGGCGCATGTCGGCGTCATGCTAGCCGCCGATTAGACTCGCTCTTCAATGCCACTCCCGGATGAACTCCGCCTGCGCGCCGCCGATACGGACGACCTGCCCCGCGTTGCGTCGCTTCGCGAGACGGTCGGCTGGGCCGTGCACGACTGGGCACTGCGCGCCGTCCTCCAGCCGCCACACGCCCGGTGCCTGGTCGTCGTGAACGCGGCGAACCAGGTGGTCGGCGTCGGCAGCGGCATCAGCTACGGGTCACTCGGGATCGTGGGCAACATGATCGTGGACCCCGCGCACCGTCGACGCGGCGTCGGCGCCGCGATCCTGGAGGCGGTGATCGCGTTCCTGGACGAGCGTGGCTGCTCTCGGATGGAGCTCTCTGCGACCGATCAGGGCCGCCCGCTCTACGCTCGGTCCGGCTTCACCCTGACCGATCCGGGCGTGTCGGCCGTCGTGCCTCGCGAAGCTGCCGTTGAAGATGCGGCCGGGGCGGAGCTGGCGGACGCGGAGCCGGCCTCACTCGACGAGCTGGCCGCGTACGACGCGCCCCGCTTCGGCGGCGACCGCAGGCCGCTGATCGCCGCGATGCTTGCCGATCCGGACCGACAGGTGATCCTCGCCCGCGACGCCGGCGCGCTGGTCGGGTGGGCCTGGGTGCGCCCCGAGAACGAGCGCGTGGGGCCGCTGCTGGCCGACACGCCGGACGTTGCGACCGCGCTCGTGGGCGAGGTGCTGCGAAGGCTCCCGGGAACGCGCGCCGTGCGCCTCAACTTCCCGTCCGCCAACCGCGCGGGTGCATCACGGCTGCGCCGCCTGGGCGCCGAGCTGGAGCCGTGGGGCGGCCGCATGGCGCGCGGCCCGCAGGTCGAGCGCCGCGAGGACACGATCTACGGCAATGCCGTCGGCGCGCTGGGGTGAGCATGACGACCGGGTTGGTCCTCCGCGCCAGGTCCGGCTTCTACACGATCGCCACCGACGAGGGCGACCTCATCGAGGCTCGACTGCGCGGCAAGATGAAGCGCGAGCGGCAGGCTTCCGACCTCGCGGTCATCGGCGACCGGGTGACCGTCGAGCGGCTGCCGGACGGCACCGGCGCCATCGCCTCGGTCGAGCCGCGTGAGAGCCGGTTCAGCCGCCGCCAGCCGGGGCCCCGCGGCTCGTGGCGCGAGGACGTCATGGTCGCCAACCCCGACCTCGTGGCCGTGGTATTCGCCTGCGACCGTCCGCCACCGAACCCGCGGCTGATCGACCGCTTCCTTGTCGTAGGCGAGTACAACGAGGTGCCGACGCTGCTGGTCGCCAACAAGGTCGACCTGGTCGGGACCGATGCGGCCGGCGAGCTGTTCGACCCGTATCGGCGCATCGGCTATGACGTGGTCTATACGAGCGCCAAGGCCGGGATCGGCATGGAGGAGCTGCGTGGACGGCTTGCCGGCAAGCTCTCGATCGTGACGGGCCCTTCGGGCGCGGGAAAGTCGACGTTGCTCAACGCGCTTCAGCCCGGGCTCCAGCTCATCACCGGCGAGGTTTCCGAGGTCGAGAGCGGCAAGGGAAAGCACACCACCACGCACGCCGAGCTGCACCCGCTCGAGGGCGGCGGCGGCGGCGGCTACGTCGCCGATACCCCGGGCATTCGTGAGCTCGGCCTGTGGCAGATCCCGGCAACCGAACTGGCGGCCTGCTTCCCCGAGTTCCGTCCGCACCTCGGCGCGTGCGCATTCAACGACTGCACCCACGTCCACGAGCCTCGCTGCGGGCTGCGCGCCGCCGTCGACTCCGGGGCCGTGAGCGAGGAGCGGTACGACTCGTATCGGCGCATGCTCGCGGGCGACCTCGCGGGCTAGCCGGGCCGTACAGGCCCGGCCGTACAATCCCGGGCACCATGGAGATCGCTCCGAGCGTGCACCAGGTCCGGATGCTCGGCGCCGACGCATTCCTCATCACCGAGGAGCGGCTGACGCTGATCGACGCCGGCATGGTCGGCTCGCGCATGATGCTCGAGCGATACCTGCGACGGATCGGCCGGCGATTGGACGAGCTGGAGCGCGTCATCTGCACCCATGGTCACCCCGACCACATCGGTGGCGTGACGGAGCTCGTGCGCGATCTCGACGACGTCATTGTCCTGATTCATCCCAACGACCTGATCGGCCTGCGCCTTCCGTTGCGGGAGGCCCTGGCGCGCACCGATGACCGCGCCATCCGGCGGGGCCGCGTCATCCAGTCCCTGACCCGCACGCCACACGATCCGACGACCGTCGAGGACGGCGAGGTCCTGCCCCTGCTCGGCGGCCTGCGCGTCGTCCACACCCCGGGCCACACCCCGGGGAGCATCTGCCTGTACGCCGAGCGGCATCGGCTCCTGTTCACCGGCGACGTCCTGCAGGTCATCCGCGGGCAGCTCACATTCGCCAGTGCCTTCTTCAGCCACGACCACGCCGAGGCACGGGCATCGGTCGAGCGCCTTGCCGCGCTCGACGTCGAGACGATCGCGCTCTCCCACTACCAGCCATGGCGAGACGACTGCAACGGGACCCTCGATCAGCTCGCCACGCGGGCGGCAGTCTGAGGGCGACCGCAGCCGGACCGCAGTCACCATCAAGAGGATGCGTCACATGGACACGGTCGTCGACCTGCTCGCTGAGGCCGCAGCCCGCCATGACCGGCGTCCGGCGCTCCTGCTCAAGCCTGCCTTCCGCACGCGCCGCTGGCGCTACCGCGACCTCGCGCACCTCGCGCCGCGGGTGGCCCGCGTCATTGCCGACGCCGGGATCGCGCCGGGCGACCGGGTCATCATCTGGGCGGTCAACAGGCCGGAATGGGGCATCGCCTTCCTCGGCGCCGTCCATGCCGGGGCCGTGCTCGTGCCGCTCGACTTTCGAAGCAGTGCCGACCTTGCGGCGAAGGTTGCCGAGCGCACGGGAGCGGAGCTCGTGCTGGCATCGGCGCAGACGGCTGGGCAGGCCGCGGCGCTCGGCCTGCCGATCCTGCTGATTGAGCAGCTGCCGGACCGGGCGCGCACGGCGGACCCGCTCGCGACCCCGCCCGTCGCCCCCGACGACCTGCTCGAGATCGTCTTCACTTCCGGCACGACCGGCGACCCGAAGGGGGCAATGCTCACGCACCGCAACGTGGTGAGCAACGCGCGCAGCCTGCTCGAGGTCTTCAGCCTCCAGGCGAACGAGCGGCTTCTCTCCGTCCTGCCCCTCAGCCACCTGTTCGAGCAAACGGTCGGCTTCCTGACGCCGCTACTGGCCGGCGCCAGCGTCGTCTATCCCGTCAGCCGCCAGCCGTCGGTGCTGGTCCGCACCTTCCGCGAGTTCCGCGTCACCATGCTGCTGATCGTGCCTCAGGGCCTGAAGCTGCTCGACAACGCGATCGAGCGCAAGGTCGACGCGACCGGCAAACGGGCGACCTTCGAGAAGCTGCACCGATGGGCGCGGCGCCTGCCACGGCCGCTGCGACGCATCCTCTTCCGCCCCGTCCTCGGCCAGTTCGGCGGCCGGCTGCGCACCATCGCCGTCGGGGGCGCCGCCATGGACATCGAGCTCGCCGCGCGGTGGAGCGAGATGGGCCTCGAGGTGCTGCAGGGCTACGGCGCCACCGAGATGGCACCGGTGATGACCTTCACCCGCCCCGAGCGCAACCGCGTCGGCACGGTCGGCGAGGCCATTCCCGGCGTCGACGTACGCGTCGCGGAGGACGGCGAAGTCATCACCCGCGGCCCGAACCGCTTCGCGGGCTACTGGCAGGATCCTGACGCCACGGCGGCGGCGATCGACGGGGACGGCTGGTATCACACCGGCGACCTCGGCGAGCTCGATGCCGAGGGGATGCTGACCCTCCGCGGCCGCAAGAAGGACATGCTCGTCCTGCCCGACGGCACCAACGTCTACCCCGAGGACATCGAGGCGGTGCTCGCAAAGGATCCACGAGTCCGCGACGCGGCGGTGGTGGGCATGGGCGCATCAGGCGACGTGCGCGTCCATGCCGTGCTGCTGATGGAGGAAGGCGACCAGGCCGCGGCCGTGGTGCGCGACGCCAACGAGAAGCTGAGCGGGAGCCAGCAGATCCGCGGCCACACCGTCTGGCCGGAGGACGACTTCCCGCGCACCCACACCCTCAAGGTCAAGAAACGCATCGTGCTCGCCGCCCTCGACCAGGTCGAGACGCCGGCCGTGGCGGATCGCGCCGAGACTCCCGCGGCGTCGCCGGTGGCAGCCGGCGGTCTCGACGGCCTCCGCGCGCTGGTGGCGGCCACGGGGAGCCTGCCGCTCGAGGCGGTCACCCCTGGATCGCGGCTGTCGTCCGATGTCGGGCTCGACTCCCTGGCGCGCATCGAGCTGCTCGGCGTCATCGAGGAGGAGCTCGGCACCTTCGTCGATGACGCCGCGCTCGACCCCGAGGCGACGGTCGCCGAGCTGCACGCGATCGTCGAGGCTGCGCGTGACGTGAAGCGCGAGACCGGCATCTTCGGCTGGCCGCTCAACCCCGTTGTGCGAGCCATCGGCCTCGGCATCCAGGAGCTCCTGCTGGTGCCGTTCGTCGGCATGTTCTATCGCGTGCGGATTCGAGGCGAGCACCACCTCAAAGGGCTGGAGGGTCCGGTGATCTTCGTGCCGAACCACCACTTGCACAGCGACAACATGATCATCCTGACCCACCTGCCACTCGCCTGGAGGTGGCGCCTCTCGGTGGCCGCCGCTGCCGACGACATCTTCGGCAGCCCGGTGCGCGCTCTCGGCGCCGCCGTCATCGGCAACGCGTTTCCGCTGGCGCGTGAAGGGGCGATCCGGCGCTCGCTCGAGCTGCTCGGCGCGCGGCTCGATCGCGACTTCAGCATCCTCATCTACCCCGAGGGCGAGCTCACGGTCGGCGGGCCGATGAAGCCGTTCAAGGCCGGTGCCGGCCTGATCGCCGTCGAGGGCGCTACTCCGGTCGTGCCGATGAAGGTCCGCATCAACCGCCTGTCATGGGTCGACCAGCGGGGTCCAGGCACCTCGCTGCGCGGTGATGTCGAGGTCGTCTTCGGCGAGCCGATGTACTTTGCCGCAGGCACCGATGCCACCGCAGCCACCGACCGTCTCGAGGCCGCCGTCGCCGCCCTGTGAGCGTCAGGTCCGCGAGATCGCCCCACGGTACAAGTCCAGTAGCCTGGTGCTCAGGCCAGGCCCGGAACCCACAAGATCGTGGAAGTCATCGGCGTCGAGCGCCAGCAGCGTGCCCGGGGTCTTTGCCGTGACCGTGGCGGTCCGCGGCGACCGTCGCAGCAGCCCGATCTCGCCGAACACGTCGCCCGCGGCCAGGTCCCGCAGGTGGACCTGGGGTCCCCCACCGTCCGGCGTCTGCGTGACGCTGACGGTGCCCTCGGCCACGACGTAGAACCGGTCGGCAGGGTCGCCCTGGCGCACGATCACGTCGCCGGCGGCCATCGGCACCTCGACCAGCCGTCGCGCGGCGGCCTCCAGGCGCGACGCCGGCAGGCCGGCGAAGATCGGATGCTCCAGCAGTCGGGCCCGAGCGGCGTCGACGGGCTCGGGCTCGGCGCCCACCTCGGTCAGGAGCAGCGCGCCGGCGACGCCGACCGCGGTGATGACGGCCGAGCCGATGAGCACCGGACCCACGCCGACGACGGAGGCGATGATCGGCATGGCCAGGGAGCCGAGCGAGTAGAGCACTGCGGAGGTCGTCTGCAGCACACCCATGGCTCGCCCGCGGAGCGCATCGGGGACGATCCGCTGGATGAGCGTCGTGTTGACCACGTCGAGCAGAAGCAGCCCGGCCACCGCCACGCCCATGGCCAGCATGGCGACGAGCAGATCGCCGGCCACCGCCAGCCACGTGAGGCCGATGCCGCCGGCCACTCCGCCGAGCAGCAAAGGCACGCCCAGCCGTCGGGCAAGGAGCGCCCCTCCGAGCACCCCGGCGATGACGCCTCCGACGCCGGTCGCCGCGTTGAGGTACCCCGTCCCCGCCTCGCCGGCCTGGAGGACGTCGACGGCGATCACGACGGTGAGCACGCCCAGGCCGCCGCCCACGATGCTCGTGGTCGAGTCGAGGATGAACGGACCCGCCAGCGGCCGGACCATCGCACGCCAGCCGGCGCCGGGGGCGCGGGTGGTGGCGTCGCCGGCATCGTCGACGACCGGCGCGGCGGCCCGGGGCACGGGAAGCCGCCACAGGACGACCGCCACGACCGCGAACGACACGGCGTTGAGCAGGAAGGCGATCTCGAGCCCGCCGCTGGCCAGCAGGATCCCGGCGAGCGCCGGACCGATGATGAATGCCACGTTGTCGAGCGTGGCCCAGGCGCTGTTCGCCGGGCCCAGGTCGCGCTCGTCGACGAGCATCGGCAGCAGGGATGCGATGGCCGGCCCGAAGAACGTGGAGAAGCATGCCGCCAGGATCGAGACGGCGACGATCACCGTCGTCGGCGCGTCGACGATCACGGCGGCAACCAGGACCAGCATGAGCAGCCCGCGCGCGAGATCGGTGACGAGCAGGACCATGCGGCGGTCGAACCGATCGGCGACGATGCCGGCCGGCACGGAGAGCAGCACATACGGCAGGATCCGCGCGGCCCCCACGATCCCGAGCAGGACGGGCGAGTTGCTGTCGGCGTAGACGACGACCAGGATCGCGACCAGGTAGAGCCAGTCACCGATGCCGGAGATGAACTCGCCGGTCAGCAGGCGGGCCAGCGCCGGGTTGCGACGGAAGAGCTCGAAGTAGGTCCGGGCCAGGCTCACGTTCGAACGGCCGGGCGGCGCCGTCGCCCGGGGTTATCGGCTACGCTTGCGAGGATCGCCTTCACCTCGAACGGGCTCAGGCCCGGGTGCTTCGACAGGATCAGCGCGACGAGCCCGGCCACGTGAGGAGCGGCGAAGCTGTTGCCGGTCGCGACCGTGCTGCCGCCGTCCTTCCAGGCAATCGGCACGTCGACGCCCCACGCGCCGAACTCCACGGGAGGCGCCGGGTTGTAGTACAGGCGCCACGGGTCGGGCTCTCCGTGGGCGGCCACCGAGAAGACCGAGGAGAACAGCGAGGGATAGCTCGGCGCCGGCACGTTGTTCGCGGCGCTGATGAGGGCCATCCCGCGGAAGTAGGCGCGGTCGGCTAGGTCGTGGAAGATCGGATACAGGGACTCGCTCTTCGACGACAGGCTCAGGTTGCAGACCTGCAGCCCCTGCTCAATCGCCCAATCCAGGCCGGCCGCGAAGGCCGTCCCCTTGCCGCGCAGATCGGCGCCGAGCACTCGGATCGAGACGAGCTCGACCTCCGGCGCCAGGCCCAGGATGATCGCCCCGCAGGCCGTTCCGTGGCCGTACATGTCCTGGGGATCGTCGGGCACGACCGTGGGCCCATCCTCGCCGATCTCGACGGTCACGTTGTCCACGACCCTGCCCCGGAGCCGCGGGTGATCGTTCTCCAGCCCCGAGTCGATGATCCCCACCCGCACGCCAGCGCCGGTCGAGCCGCCCCATGCCCAATCGCGTGTCACGCCACGGACACGAAGGCTCCGGCGGAGCTCGTGCTTCGGGTCCGCGAATGGCTCCGACCACGCGGGAAGCTGCTCGCTCACCGCCCCGCTCGCCCGCGACGGCCGGGCCCGACCGCATGTGCGGCCACGACCTCGAGGATGTCCGTCAGCAGCGCGGTCTCGCGGTCCGTCAGTGAGCGAAGGCGCGCAACCTGGTCGACCAAGAGCCAGAAGGGCGCTTCGTCGTCGACGTCGAGATCCCTCGTCGCCGTACCGACCAGGGACTCGACCTGGTCGGGGTCGAGCCCTGGCTCGATCTGGACGAGCACGCTGCGCAGGAGGCGTTCGGTGTCGCGCTGCACGCGCGCCGCGGCAATCGCGACCGTGGCCTGCCCGGCGAAGACGCCGAGCAGCTCCATGTCCTGCAGAGAGAACGTCGGTGAGCCGCGCTTGTCGAGCACCTGGAGCACGCCGACGGTGCCGTGCTCGTCGACCAGGGGTGCGGCGGCGATCGAGCGTGGCACGTATCCGGTCTGCTCGGCCGCGTCACGGTTGAAGCGCGGGTCGTTGGCGACGTCGGACAGCGCCAGCGCCTGGCCGGTCGAATACACGAATCCGGCGATTCCCTGCGTCGGCGGGACGGTCAGCCCGACGGCGCCGGCCCCATGCTCGCCGGCGGCCACGCGAAACTCGAGCCGATCCGGATCCTGCTCGAACAGCGCGATCGAAGCGGCCTCGGCATCGAAGAGCCGCACCGTCGCGTCGACGATGCTCTGGAGCAGGCGCGTCTCGACGTCGCCGGAGAGGCGCCGCCCGACATCAGAACGCCGCGCCGCCGCAACGAGTGCGGCAAGCGCGGCATCGGTTTCGTGGTCGACCACGTGCGGTCGCCTACGTCCTCTTGTTCAGGGCGTGACCCTCGGTGTCCTCGTCGTCAGCCACGCCTCGCGTGTTGAGCTTGTGGCCCTCGGTGTCGTCCTCGTCGGCGATGCCGCGGGTGGTCAGCTTGTGGCCCTCGGTGTCGTCCTCGTCGGCGATGCCGCGGGTGGTCAGCTTGT
>CAYYDA010000022.1:12395-14289 GCA_964470495.1 uncultured Steroidobacteraceae bacterium
GGCCCTCGGTGTCGTCCTCGTCGAGCCTGCGCTTCCAGGTGGTGTCGCCGGGGGTGTCGTCGCGCTCATCCATCATGTGTCCCTCTACTGCATCTTCGTCGAATGCCTCGCCGCCGAGCTGTCCCGGCCTCGAGAAGCCCTCCATCGGCGGCCGCCGCCGGTAGTTGTCCATGTATGTGACCTCCTGTGGCGGCGGAATACCGCGAATGACGCAATCCTAGGTAACGGCCCGACAGCAGAGAAGCGTATGCGTGACATCCGGGCTGTCGGCTACTCGACAGGTCATCGCGCGCTCCGAGCCTCGAGCGCGGCGAGATCGTTGATCACCAGCGTCTCGCGGTCGATCTCGAGCAGGCCCTCCTCCACCAGGCCGCTCAGGAGCTTGTTCACGCTCTGCCTGGTGCCGCCGATCATGGCGGCAAGGTCCGACTGTGTGAAGGGCCAGTTCAGCTCCACGCGGCCGCGGGCGCTCGTGTCGCTGCCACGCGCGAGGCGCACCAGCCGCATCGAGAGCCGCCCCGCAAGGTCCAGGAAGTGGAGCTCCTCCACGTGGCCCGTCAGGCGCCGCAGCTCGCCGGCGAGGGCCTGCAGCAGGGCCGTGACCAGGCGCGGATCGTCGGTGAGCAGCCGCTGGAACTGGTCGCGCGGCAGTGCGAGGGTTTCGGTCGGCTCGAGCGCCGTCGCGGTCGTCGAGCGTGGCGATCCGTCGAGCAGCGCCAGCTCGCCGAAGAAGTCGCCCGGCTTCAAGGTGGCGATGATCGCCTCATCACCCTCCTGCGAGGGAAGCACGATCTTGACCGCGCCCTCGGCCACGATGTGCAGCGAGTCACCCACGTCGTCTTGGTGGAAGATCACCTCGTTCCGTCGGAATCGCCGGCGGCGCGTGAGCTCCGCAAGGGCGGTCAGCCCTTCGTCGTCGACGTGGGCGAAGAGCGCGCAGCGTCGCAGGCTGTCGACCGCCAGAGCGTGATCAGTCACGCGTGAGCTTCCCTCCCGTCGCTGTCCATCGGCGACCACGGTTGGGGCGAACTGTCGCCCCATCGCGAGCGATCCGTCAAGGGGAGCGCGGGAGTGTCGGCCAGGCGACAGTCGCGACGCCATCGGCCCGACCCGTCGCTGATCGTGAGGTTGACGGAGTCGGAGTCGCGGCCGATATCGCGCCGGGCGAGCGTCGGAGCGGAGCATTCGCGTCACCACAGTTCGCCGCTTCCACGGCGACAACGGAGGAGGCCCAACCCGATGTTCGCACCCAACATCAGCACCCACCAGCTGGCGGACTCGATCCACCACGAGCGCATCTCCCACGCGGCCCTGATCCAGCAGGTCAAGCGCGACCACGCGGCCGACACCGTCACCGTCGACCGTCCGGCCCAGCGGCGCATCACCTCTCGGCGGCTGGCCGCGACCCTGGCCGGAACGATCCTCACGTTCGCGATCGCCGCCGCAGTCGCAGCGAATCAGCCCAACGCCGCGCCGGCCCAGCAGCATTCGCCGGGCGGTGGGATGACCCTCATCCGCTGACCCAACGCCGAGCGCCGTACGACGCCGGGATCAACGTCCCGGCGTCGTGGCATGCCCCGGGGGGCCGATGTATCATCGCGAACCGATCCCTCCGCGGGAGTAGCTCAGTTGGCAGAGCGCCACCTTCCCAAGGTGGATGTCGCGAGTTCGAATCTCGTCTCCCGCTCCAACTCATGAACGTGACGAACGGCCCGGCTTCGTGCCGGGCCGCTGCCGTTCGCCGAGCCGGAATCAGCCCGGCCGGATGTTCTGGTTGCGATGGAAGACGCGGCGGCTACGTCGGATGCCCGACTCCATCCCGGGTCAGGCTGGTGATCTCTAGTCCGACGCCATGGTTCCCAGCACGAAGATCAGCAGGAGCGCGGCGGCGGCG
>CAYYDA010000023.1:0-8834 GCA_964470495.1 uncultured Steroidobacteraceae bacterium
AGCAGCCCGCCGGGTGCGGCCCGCAGGCGCCCGGCCGCGACGAGCGGGGCGGCGACCGCGTAGTCGAGGACGTCGAGACAGAAGACCTCCGGAATTGCGTCCCCCTGACCATCCAGGGAAACCTCGTCGAGCGCTCGGCGCACGCTGGTGACGGTTGCCCGCCAGCGCACCTCGGTCGAGCCTCCGCCCACGAGCCGGCGACGGATCGGCGCAAACGGGTTCGCGACGAAGCGCCGCAGCCGGTCCGATAGCGTTCCGCGCGGCCCGGCCAGGCCGGCCTGCTGCAGCTCATCCTGGAGGTGGGTTCGCGTCAGAACGACCCGTCCGATCCCCGGCGGCAGCTCCTCGTTCACCGGTTCGCCGTGGGTGACGAGACAGATGCGCGACAGCAGCTCGGGCGGCATCCTGGCAAGGAATCGCGCCGCTCGGTCGGTGTCGTTGGCGAGGACGATGACGACGTCCCCGACGGGCGTGGTCCGCCCGGCCCAGGCAACCGTCTCGCCGGCGTGCGGCGCCGCGCGACCTCCATCGTTTTCGCGGATGACCTCGTCGTACAGCGCGCTGAGGCGCGCGGCAACGGCGTCGCCCGAGAATGGCTGCACTGCGCTCCGAAGCGTGTGCGGATCAAACTCGTCGCGCCGCGCGAGAGTGCGCAGCACCGCCCGCGCCAGCATCCGTGGATCCTGGGGCGGCACCAGCGCGCCGAGCCGCTCGTCCTCCAGGATGCCGCTGATCCCTCCGGACTGCGTGGCGACCACCGGCAGCCCGGAGGCGAGGGCCTCCAGCGTCACCACACCGAACGTCTCCCGCGGGCTGGGGTGCACGAACACGCTGGCGCGCCGAAGCGCCTCGGCCACACCGGGACGGTCCATGAGGCCCTCGAAGCGGACGGCGTGCGCCACGCCGAGGTCGTCTGCCAGCTTCAGCCACCGTTCTTCCTCGGCATAGGTGGACGACTTGCCGATCAGCCGCAGCGTCGCGCCGGGGCGCTCCTCGAGGACATCGGCGAAGGCGCGCAGCAGGACGACCATTCCCTTTCGCTCCTTGCGGTTTCCGATGAAGAGGAGCTCGTCCTGGTTTCGGTCCTCGTGGGCGCCGACCTCGAAGGCGTCGAGCGGGATGACGTTCGGGATCACCTGGAGCTTGCCTTCGACCTCCGGGATCGCCGTCCGGAGCTCCGAGGCGAGCATGTCGCTCACGGCGATGAATCGCGACGCCGCCCGCACCGCCTCGAGGTATCGCCGGCGATGCTCCGGGTTGCGGAGCTGGCGGGACACGAACGAGGCGTGCTCGGTGATGACCAGCGGCCATCCGAGCCGTTGGGCCGCGCCGATCGCCGCGTACCCATCGGGATAGGCCGTGTGGGCATGCACCACGCCGCGCATCCCCGCGACGTTCAGGCGCTCGGCGAAGAGCTCGAGCGCCTCACGCCGATGGTCGGCCTCCCGGCCCGGCGTCAACGAGGCTTTCCCGTACGGCTCAGGTGTCGGCAGGCGCGCGGTGCCGATGGACTCCGGCGCCAACCAGCCTCCGGGTGAAACGACGTCGTCGCGGGAGGCGATCGCGTTCCGCAAGTGGTCTGTCACGAGGTGAGCGCGGCGCGCGCCGGCAAGGTTGTCGACGTACGCGATGTCGAACGAGGCGACGAGAGGGCGGACGCGGCCGCCCTTCGAGAGCGCCTCGGCCTGGTCGGCGACGAATCGGCCGCGGCCGGGATCGTCGACGGCGGGGTACCACGTCGCCACGATCAGCGCCGCAATGGGTTCTGCGCCATCGGTGGGTTCCGCCATCGGGCGGTAGTCTAGCCACTATTCAGCGCCCCGCCCGGCACACGGAGGCTCATTGACCGCTTCCCCTCCTCGCCTGCTCCTGCTCTCGATGTACCCGCTCGACCGCGGCATGTGGGGACCCACCGTCCGGATCACCCACCTGCGCGACGCACTCGCGGAGCTCGTCGAGCTCGACGTCGTCTCGGGCTACCGCCGCCACCGCCGGCTCGCACTCGCACGATATGCCGTGTCTGGCCGCCTGCGAGGACTCGACGGGATCTACGTCGAGAACAGCTCGAACCTGCCCTCCGAGACCGATATCGCCTTCCTGGCACTGGCGCGTGCCCTCGGCGTGCCGGTGCTGACCTACGTCCGCGACGCGCAGTACCTGTTCGATGAGTACTACGTCGCCGACTCGATGAAGCGCCGCCTGGCCCGCGCCGCCTTTCCCGGCAGCATGCGCGCGCTGCGAGCCGTCTCGACACGGGTCGCGTACCCCTCGCGCGGCCTGGCCGCGGCGGTGGGCGACCACTCGGCTGAGCCGCTGCTTCTTCCGCCGGGTAGCCCGGCGCCATTCGGCGTGGAGCGCGATCCGGCAGCGTCGGCCTTTCTCTTCGTTGGCGGCATGCGCCACCACGTCCACGGACTCGACCTCCTGGTCGACGCGATCGAGCGCGTCCGCGCCGCCGGCCATGACCCCCGGGTCATCTCCGTCTCCCGTCCCGGCGAGGAGCCGTCCGCACCCCGACCTGACTGGCTTCGCGTCGAGCACGGGGATGAGGCCAAGATTCGCGCCCTGCTGCCCGAGGTCCTCGCCACGATCCAACCGCGACGCTGCAGCCCCTACAACGAGATCGCGGTGCCGATCAAGGTCATGGAGTACCTCTCGTACGGCCGTCCGCTCATCGTCACCGACTGTCTCGAGCAGGCGACCATCGTGCGAGACGCGGACGCGGGGCTCGTGGTCGACGACAGCGTCGACGGGCTGGCGGATGCGATCCGGGCCGTGCTCGAGGCTCCTCAGCCGCAGCTGGAGCACTGGTCGGCCAACGCCACGGAAGCCGCGCGCGCCAACGCCTGGTCGGAGCGGGCGCGCCGGATCGTCGCCACCATCGAGGCGTTGCGATGAGCGGCCGGGGCGAGCTCGTCGTGATGACCCGCATCTGGCCGACGCCGGATCGGCCCAGCCTGGGCGCGTTCGTCCAAGACCGCGTCCGTGGCGTGGCGGGGGTGCGGGCCGTTCATCCCGGCGCGCGACCCGGCCCGTGGCCGCTGCTCTACGCGCGGATGTTCCTGGCCGCCTTCGGGGTTCGCCGCATCCGCGGCGTCGAGGCTCACGTGATGGCGCCGACCGGCCTCATCGGCTGGGCAGTGGCGCGCCTCCGGCGTGTCCCGGTGGTCGCCTACGCGCATGGCGGGGACGTGCGCGACTGGGAACGCCACGCCCCGCCGAGGCGCTGGGTGACCCGGTTCGTCGCCCGCCACGTCGACCGGGTGATCACCAACTCCGACGATACGGCCGGTCACATCCGCCGCATGGGGATCGAGCCGATCGTCGCGCCCCCGGGCGTCGACCTGTCCCGCTTCGCGCCGGCACCGCGCCCCGACCATCGGTCGGTCCTCTATCTCGGCGGTAGAAACCCGCGCAAGGGGTTCGACGTCGCCGCGACGCTCGCGGACACGCTCGTCGGCCCGTGGCTGCGTGACGTCGACCCGGCGGACGTCCCGGCGTTGATCCACGCGCACGACGTGGTCCTGGTGCCGTCGGTCGAGGAGCCGTTCGGGATCGTCGCGGTCGAGGCGATCGCGTCGGGCCGTTGGGTGGTTGCCAGCACCATCGGCGGGCTGCGCGACATCGTCATCGACGGCGTGAACGGGACGCTCGTGGGGGATGGCGACTTCGCAGGCGCGCTGGCGCGCGTGCCGGACTATGACCCGTTCGCGATCGCTCGCACGGTGGATCGATTCAGCCTGGACCGATGGCAGGCCGACCTCGCCCGGATCTGGGACGAGCTCAGCGCCGGCGGATCAGACCGATGAGCTCCGTGGCATACCGTCGCGGCACGATCCGCAGGCCGATGACGAGCACCGGATAGGCCAGGATGCACGCCACCCTCCAGGCGACGTGGTCCGGGCCGAGCAGCGCGGCCGCGGCGAGCGCCATCGCGAGCCCGACCACCACGCTCACGCGTCCGAACTCCCACCGTACCGGGTACACCCGATGCGACGCGACCCCGCCGATCACCGCCAGCAGGGCGTAGCCCAGGATCGTCGAGACGGCCGCGCCGAGGTAGCCGAGGAGCGGGATCAGCGCGAGGTTGAGCACGAGGTTCGCCGCGGCCGCGACGCCCATGATCAGCGGGAGCCGGCGCGTCCGGCCGGCGAGATTGATCCCGGTCGTCAGGATCGTGAACAGCCCGTAGCCGACGAACCCGAAAGCGCTGAAGGGCGTGACGAAGCGGCCGGGCTCGAACTCGGGGGTGAGGAGGATCCGGAACGCGTCGGTGGCCAGTGCGGAGAGGCCGAGGGCGGCAAATGAGGCCAGGGCCGCGAACCCGGTCAGCACGCGGCTGATCACTGCCGGCGCGTCGTTCCGACGGGCGATCTCCCAGTACGTCGCGCCCCACGCAAGGCTGAACGGCGCGATCGCGAGCGCGTTGATGGCGAGCCCGACGGTGTACCCGGCGGAGTAGATGCCGACGGCGGCGCGCCCGTCGAACGCATTGACGAGGTAGCGGTCCGACAGGTTGAGGGCCCATCCGGCCAGCGCGGCCGGCACCAGGGGCAGGCCGAAGGCGAGCATGCGTCGGGCGAGCGTGCGATCGAGGCTCAGCCTGAGCCGTCCGTCGCGCGCCAGGAGGGACATGCCGGCGGCAGCCGCAACCATCGCCGACAGCGCGGAGCCGAGGACCACCCCCAACGGCCCCAGGCCGGCACCGACGACGAGGCCGATGATGAGAAGGCTGCCGAGGACGGCGCGGCTGAAGGACAGCACGGCGTAGTCGCGCGGCCGGCGCTCGGCGCGCAGGAACGAGAGCGGCACGAGGTTCAGCGTGTCGAAGAGGACGACAACGCCGATCAACGCCATGAGCGGCCAGGCGTCCGCACGGCCCAGGACGGCCTGCGCCAGCGGCACGGCCAGCAGCAGCAAGATGGCCAGCGCGGCCAGCGAGGCCGCCAGTCGCAGCCCGAGCGTCGTCCGCAGCACGGCACGCCGCTGGGGGTCATCCACGGCCTCGCGCAGGTACTCGCGGAAGAAGGCCTGCGGCAGCGCCAGCGTGGCGATCAGGGTGGCGGTCGACAGCGTGGTCGTCAGCAGGGCGACCGTCCCGTAGCCCTCGGTGCCGAGCTGCCGCGCGTAGATCGGGACCAGGAGGATGGCGAGCGCCTGGTTCGCGACGCCCCCGAGGCCGTACACCGCCGAGTCGCCCAGGAGGCGGCGAAGGATCGGCACCCCGGCCGGCGGTCGCGTCGGTGTCCCATCGCTCACGGCGGCGGATTGTACCGCCTGCCACCACGCCGACCTATACTTGCCGCCGGCTCGCCAGGTCAGCGGAGCAGTCGCTGGGCGGACGATCACACGTCACGAGGAGATCGCAACCGGAACGTTGCACGCCTGAGTACCCGATGTGGCACTCGTCGCATGGCGTGGATCAACCGGCCGCCGCTCTCCCACAATGACGCCAGCCGACCCATCATCCGACGCCCCCGATCGCGCGCCAAACGACGCGAGCGCCCTGGGGCGGTGGTGCGTCATGCTCGAGACATCCCGCACGCGATGGGGTGGAGACCTCCGCCGCACCCATCTCTTCCGCGCGCTCGCGAGGCGGACGGGGGCCACGATCCTCGACGGCTGGGGCCGGCGACCTCTTCGTGACGAGTTCGGCATCCTCCGGATCCTCCCGACACCGCTCTGGTTCCTTGACCGGCGACCGCGGCCACGACTGGCCTCGTCGGAGATGATCCCGCCCGGCGTGCTTCGCATGGGGCGGCGCGTGCTCGATCCGGCGGCGGTGGGCGTGTACGACGACCCTGTGGCGCAGGCGCGTGACCTCGGGATCGTCATGACCGCGGACCGGCAGGCGTATTTCAACGCACGCAAGCGCGCGAACCTGGCTGCGTTCCGATGGCACGTCGTGCCCACCGCCTCGTTCGCGGAGCACATCGGTCTCGACATGTCGCGCGTCATCGTCGCCGGCAACGGGACAGATGCGAGCCACGTGGTGCCCGGCGAATGGCCCGAGGATCCGGCGATCGGGCTGATCTCCGGTGCCGCGCCGGGACGTGGCATCGAGCTGCTCATCGCGGCCGCCCGTGCGATCCATGACGAGATCCCCGAGCTGCGGCTCCTCCTGTGGCTCGCGCCCACCGGAGACGACAGCGCGGCGTACCTGCGTGCCCTTCAGCGCGCGACCGCCACCGAGCGGTGGATCGAGATCTCCACCGCCGGGTACGAGGACCTCAGTGACAACCTGCGCCAGGCCACCATCCTCACCATCCCGCATCCCCCGGGCGAGTATTACGACGTCGCGTTGCCGGTGAAGCTTCTCGACTCGATCGCCGCCGGCAGACCGTTGGTCGTGACGCCCCGGTACGAAACGAGAGCCATCGTCGAGCGGTACGGCCTGGGCATCGTTACCGCTGGCGATGCCGTCGACGACCTCGCTGATGCGCTGAGACAGCTCGTGGTCGATCCGGATCGGGCGCGCGACATCGGCCGGCGCGCACGACGCGTGGCCGAGGAGGTCTACGACTGGGAGGTCGTCGGCGAGCGTCTCGCCGCGGCCGTCCTCGAACGGGAGGCCTCGCCAAGGGACGTCAGTTCCGCGTAATCACCTGCGCAATGACCTTCATGCCGACGCGTTGGGGGCCGATAGGCTGACGTCGGCCGCAGCTGAGCGTGCGGGCGTCCGCTCCCGTCCGCGGGATGCCCACCGATCGGCCAGCCACAGCAGGCCACCAGGCACCGGCGTGGCCCTCCCATCGGCGATGAGCGGATCTGCAATGACGTGGTCGATGGCGTCGACGCAGACCACCTCGACCGGCCCATGTGCGAGGAATGCCCGGATCTCGGGGGAGCGCGCGACTGCGGCCTGCGTTCCGACCGCGACCGTCTGCCAGCGCAGCGTTCCCAGTCCACCGATCGACAGGCGACGGCGGACCGCCGCGAACGGGTTGCTGAGCAGCCGCCTCGCGCGGTCGAGCGTCGTGCCGCGCGGGCCCTCGATCCTGATTCGCCGCAGCTCACGCGCGATGTCGTCGCGCGTTCGAATCGTCGTGCCGATGCCGTCGGGGAGCTCCTCGTTGTCGCCGCCTGCGGTCACCAGCAACATGCGACCGAGGAGCTCCGCCGGCATCGATCGCAGGAGAGCCGCCGCACGGTCCGTGTTGTTCGCGAATACGAGGACACGATCGGGCTCAGCCGTCATTGCACCGCGCCAGCTGAGGTGTCCTCGGTGCGGCCGCAGCGGTGCCGGTGATGCCTTGGCCGCGAGTGAGGCGTAGAGGTTGGCCAGCCGATCTCCCACCGTCACCGAGGAGTAGGGCTCGACGGCCGCCCGAAGGGTGGTGGGCTCGAACGAGTCACGTCGTTCGAGGGTCCGGATCACCGCGCGCGCGAGGGCTCGCGAGTCCTGCGGAGGCACGAGCTCGCCGAGGCGGTTGTCCGCGAGGATGCCGCTGATGCCGCCGGATCGCGTCGCGACGACCGGCGTCCCGGACGCCAGCGCCTCGAGCGTGGTCATGCCGAACGTTTCGCGCGGGCTGGGATGGACGAGGATGCTCGCGCGGGCCATCGCTGCCGCGACCCCGGCGCGATCCATGGTGCCCTCGAACTGCACAGCGTCCCGGATCCCGAGGTCGCGGCTCATCTGGTGCCATTGCTGCTCGACTTCCTCGGTCGGCGAGCGGCCGATCAACCGCAACGTCGCACCCGGTCGAGCGGCGTGAACGTCGGCGAACGCGTGGAGCAGCGTGGCCATCCCCTTGGTCGGCTTGCGGTAGCCGACGAAGAGCAGCTCCTCCGACCGACGTGCGTCGAGGTTGACTGCGTACTCGTGCAGCGGGATCGCGTTCGGCATCACCTCGAGCTTCCCGGCGAGCTGCGGGATCGCCTTCTCGAGCTCGTCGGCGAGCATCTGGCTCACGGCAAGGAAGCGCGCCGCGGCCTCGACGGCCTCGAGGTACCGCTGTCGCTGCGCGGGTTGGCGGAGCTGGCGGGCCACGAACGATGCGTGCTCGGTGATGACGAGCGGCCACCCCAGGTGCTTCGCAAGCGCCGCCGCGGCATAGCCGTCCGGGTAGCCGGTATGGGCGTGTACGACGCCTGGGCCCTGCCCCGCCAGGTCGACGACCTCGCCGAGACCGAGCAGCACATCGCGTCGCAGGTCGCCGTCGCTCCCGGGCGGCGTCGAGCGGCCAACGCCCTCGAGGAGCGAGACGCGCGCGACGGCCAGATCAGGCTGGAGTCCCCAGCCCGACCGGCTGATCGCGTCACTGCGCTCGGCGATCCCACGAGCGGCGTGGCGTTGCACCACCCCTATCTCAGAGACACGACTGAGCTGGTCGCCGTCGACCAGCGCGGTGTCGAACGAGAGGACGAGCGGGGAGATGCGGCGGGTGGCCGCCAGCGCGTCGGCCTGATCGGCCACGAATCGTCCTCGCGCGGGGTCGTCCACGCCGGGGTACCAGGATGCAACGACGATGACGGGCAAGGGCTGGCGGCCGTTCTCGTCAGGCATATTGCGCACAAGTCTAGCGCCGCGCCCATCGGGTGACAGTTGGTGTGGCTCCTGATACCGTACGCTCCGACATGTCGACCCCCCAGTCGGACGCGCTCCGATCGAGCATGCGCGTCCCGACGCAGAGACGCTCTGCGATCAGCCTGATCACCGAAGGGATCGTGGAGCTGCTGAGCCGCCGTCGGCTCATCCGCTACATGGTCTCGGCCAACATGAAGCGGACCCACGTCGACACCGTGCTCGGGCAGGTGTGGTGGGTCCTGGACCCACTCCTTCAGATGGCGATCTACGTCGTCCTGGTCGAGATCATCTTCAATCGCGGCAC
>CAYYDA010000023.1:8934-14211 GCA_964470495.1 uncultured Steroidobacteraceae bacterium
TGGCTCCTCACCATCCCCCTCATCGCGCTCGTCCAGTTCACGTTCAGCCTGGGTTTCGGGATCGTGCTCTCGGCCGTCAACACGTTCTACCGCGACGTGCAGAACCTGCTCGGCCACATCATGCGGCTGTGGTTCTACGCGTCGCCCGGCCTGTGGTCGTTCCAGGACCATCTCCAGGAGCCGTCGCTGCTGCGCACGATCCTCGGCCTCAATCCCATGGCGCCCATCCTCGAGTCGTACCGCAACGTGATCTACGGCAACCTCGACGGATCGCACGCGCCGCCTGATGCCGTGGGACTGGGATTGGCATTCGTCGCCTCCTGCATCCTCCTCGTGACCGGCATCCTGCTCTTCAAGCGCATGGAACCGGCATTCGCGAAGGTCGTGTGAGCACATGACGTCGAATGAGACCCCAGCCGCCGGCAAGCCGCGCCGGGACGACGCTTCGCCGAGCGAGGCGGAGCTGGACGCGGCCGAGGGCGTCGACCAGGAGTGGGAGCGCGACCTCGAGCGCCGCGGGCAGGAGGTCGTGCCGGAAGGGCAGCCCGCCGTCCGCATCCGCGACCTCGGCATCCGCTACAACCTCCGTCTCACGCGGCGGAACACGCTGAAGCAGTCGCTGGTCGGGCTCCTGCGCCGCAGCGACGAGGTGAAGCAGACCCATTTCTGGGCGGTCCGCAACCTCGACCTGGACATCCAGCACGGCGACAACCTCGGCGTCATGGGACCGAACGGCGCCGGCAAGACGACGCTGCTCCTGGCGCTGGCGGGCATCCTCGCCCCGAGCGAGGGCTCGGTGGAGATGTTCGGTGGCACGTCGACGCTGCTGACCATCGGTGCCGGCTTCGACGGCGACCTGACCGGGCGCGACAACATCGACCTCGCTGGTGCGTTCCTCGGCATCCCGCACCAGGACATGGCACGGATCACGCCGGAGATCATCGAGTTCGCCGACATCGGTCCGTTCATCGACGCGCCGTTGCGGACGTACTCGACCGGCATGCGGGCGCGCCTCGGCTTCTCGATCGCGACGTCCGCGATTCCCGACATCCTCCTGCTGGACGAGGTGCTCGGGACCGGCGACCAGACGTTCCGCGCCAAGAGCCAGGCGCGCATCCGTGACCTCATCAAGACGGCCAAGGCGGTCGTGGTGGTGACCCACGACCTCGGCTACGTGACCGAGTTCTGCAACCGCGCCATCCTCGTGGAGCGCGGCGGCATCGTTGCCCAGGGCGACCCCGCGGACATCGTGACCGTCTATCGCGATCGGGTGCGGGAACGCAAGCTCATCCTCGAGAGCGAGGCCAAGCGGTTCGCGTCCGGCGTCCCCGGATGAGCCAGCCACCCCTGGAATTGCCCGGCGGCTAAGGTGAGGGGGTGAACGCGACCGCGGCATCTGGCCGGCCACACGTCGTGATGCTGCTGCTCAACCCGTACACGAACGACTCGCGGGTCGAGAGGGAAGCGTCGTCGCTTCACGATGCGGGCTACCGCGTGACGATCCTGGCACTCGCCGATGACGCCCTGCCCGGCGAGGAGGTCCGGGACGGCGTGAGCGTCCGGCGCGTGGCGCGTCCACGCTGGCCGCCGCTGGTGCGATTCGTCGTGCACCGCCGTCGCGTCGCGCGGGCGCTCCGCCGCCTCAACCCGGACATCATCCACGCCCACGACACGGAGACGCTCGACGTCGCCGGCACCGTCGGCAGCGCCCTGGGCGTCCCGGTCGTGTACGACGGCCACGAGCTGTGGCTGGAACGCGTGCGGCGCGAGCGATCGGCGCTGTACTGGGCCCTGACGCGCTGGTACTACGGCCGGGTGGAGCGACGGTTCCTGCCCACCGCCGCTGCGTGGATCACGGTCAGCGCCCCGATCGCCCGGCACCTGGAGCGCACCTATGGCCTGGATGAGGTCGCCGTCGTCCCGAACTATCCCGACCTGGCCGCTCCGGCAACGCCCCGCGACCTGCGAAGCCTCCCCGGGGCGGAAGGCATCGCCGCCGATGCGCCGCTGGTCCTCTACATCGGGAAC
The DNA here is from genome assembly GCA_964470495.1 of uncultured Steroidobacteraceae bacterium. Taxonomy (GTDB): domain Bacteria; phylum Chloroflexota; class Limnocylindria; order QHBO01; family QHBO01; genus JACDBZ01. The sequence continues at coordinate 10,963 of CAYYDA010000023.1, forward strand.
GCGACGGCGGGTCGCGGCCTGGAGCAGCTCGTCGCGGCCATGGCTCGCGTTCCGGACGCCGAGCTGGCGCTCCTCGGGGCGGCCGAGCATCCCGAGCTCGTGTGGAGGGAGGCCCGGCGGCGCGGGGTGACCGATCGCGTCCACGTCCTGCCGCGCGTGCCGCCGGACGAGGTCGTCGCGTACGCGGCTACGGCGACCGTCGGGGTCTCGCCGGTACCGCCGACGTCGCTCAGCTACCGGTACTCGTTGCCGAACAAGCTGTTCCAGTACATGCAGGCCGGCCTGCCCGTCGTTGCCAGCGACTTTCCTCAGGTCCGCGAGGTCATCGGCGAGTCCGGCGCCGGCGTGACGGTCGACGCCCGGGACGTCGGCGCCCTCGCCGAGGCGATCCGCACCTATACGGAGGACCCGGAGCGAGGCGCCGCCGATGGCGATCGTGGGCGCGAGGCGGTCCGCCAGCGCTTCAACTGGTCCACGGCGGAGGCCGTGCTGCTGGACATCTATCGGCGCGTCAGCGGCTGACTCAAGCCGGTCAGGGCCAGAGTCGACTCACCAGCGCATCGATGGCCTCGTCGGCCTGGCGAGGGGAGTGGTGCGCCTCGACGAACGCGCGGGCGGCCGTCCCGGCCGTCGCGGCACCGGCCCGATCGTGAAGGAATCGGACGATCCCGGCACGGACCGCGTCGCGGTCGCCGGGCTCCACTGCGATCCCGCGCCCGTCCTCGAGCATGGCCCGATGGATGGGCGGCGCCGTCGTGGCCACAACCGGAAGCCCCGAGGCCATCGCCTCGAGCACTGCGTAGGGCGTGTTGGCCCCCCGGCGCGCGGCGTACACGAAGCAGTCGGCGGCGTGCATGACCGAGGCGACGTCGTCGGGCTCGAGCCGCCCGACGAATGTGGCCGCGATCCCCGCCGTCGCGGCGGCGCGCTCGAGTTCGTCGCGGAGTGGCCCATCGCCGACGACCAGGAGGTGGGGGACGATGTCCTCCGGCATCCCGGAGAGCGCCCCGATGAGGTCGTCGACGCCCTTCTCGGGCGCCAGCCGGCCCACGGTGAGGACGACGCTTCGGGCTCCCTTGACGCCCCATCGTCGGCGCGCAGCAGCCCGCTCGGCATCCGACGCCGGGTGGAACCGGTCGAGGTCCACCCCGAACCGATAGCGCAGAAGGCGGTCATCGGTGACGCCTCGGGCTCGATACGTCGCGGCCGCATCGTCTCCGGCGACCAGTCCGACGTCCATCCGCCGCAGCACGAACCGATTCAGCACGCGGAGCGTGGTCCGCAGGAGCCCGTTCCGCATCGCCGCGAGGGGGCCCGTGCGCACGGTGCGCTCGCGCCAGAAGCGATCGGTCTCGACCGCTTCGGCCGACCCGTGCTCCATGACGGCGACGCGCGCTCCGGTCAACAGCCCCGCGATGGCCGCCGCCGCCCCCGTCGCAAGGGCGTCCTGCGGCATCAGCACGGTGGGCGTGCCACCTCGTGACGCTCGGGCGGCGGCTATCGCCATCCGAAGGACGTACACGAACGCGTGCGGGAATCGGAACGGGTGGCTCCGGCGACCGCCGACGGTGACGGTGGGGACGCCGAGCGACGCGCGGTTCGGCCCGAGGGTCACGATCGACACGTCCCCGCGCTCGGCCAGGCGCGGGACCCAGTCGCGCAGCACGCTCAGGGTGCCGCCCGGGACGAGTCCCCACACCAGGATCACGAAGCGCCGGCGCTGATGGGCGGGAGCGTGCCCGGCGGCCCCGTCTCCCCTCAACGCCAGGTTCCGGGTGCCACGTCCGACGGACGGGTACCGGCAGCCATCGCGGCGTCGATGATCGCCCAGGCGTCCTCGACGTCGAGCCAGCCGCGCACGTCGGTCGGGCGCCGCTCGAGCGTTTTGTAGGTCCGGAAGAAAGTCTCGATCTCCAGCAGCCGATGCGGCGACAGGTCCTTGAGGCTGGTCATCGCGTCCCAGCGAGGGTCGTCGGCCGCGACGGCCAGGATCTTGAAATCGTGGCCCTTCTCGTCCGCCATGTCGAGCACGCCCAGCGGCCGAGCCCGCACCACGCAGCCGGAGAACGTCGGCTCGGCGATCACGATCAGGACGTCGAGGGGGTCACCGTCGTCGGCCATGGAGTTCTCGATGAACCCGTAGTCGCACGGGTAGTGCACGCTCGAGTACAGGGTCCGGTCGAGGACGAACCGATGCCGGACGTGGTCGTACTCGTACTTGTTCCGGCTGCCCGACGGGATCTCGACGACGACCTCGATCAGCCCGCGGACCATCGGCTGCTCCATGCTCGCCAGTATGGACCGAGCTCAGCGCTCGAACAGCGAAGCCTCGACCGGCAGGAACTCGAGCCACACCTGGCCCGGCGGCAGCTGGACAGGCTCGCCGGTGTCGGCGAAGGTCCAGGCCGTGGCGTCGGCCGCGGTAGGACGCTCCCAGAGGATGGGGTACGCGAGGCCGCCGGTGTAGAGCGTGCCTTCACCGCTGCCGACGAGGTGCTGGAGCCGCCGCGGGTTCCCGCCCGGATCGGGATCGCCGTAGACGAACTCCTGGGTGACCCTCTGCACGACCACCGATGTCGGGGCCACCGCTTCGCCCGTGGCCTCGTCCTCGATCAGGATGCCGGCGTCGCTGCGCAGGTAGACGCCCTGGTTGGCGTCCCATGTGAAGCCGAAGAACCAGTAGCCGTTCGTCCACATCTCGATGTCGCCGACTGCGCGACCGTCCGCTGGCAGATTCGGCTCCTGGGCGAAGGTGAACGGCGGCCGCAGCTCGTCGACCCGTCCCGCCAGATCGGCCAGTCCGGAGTTCTCGGTAAGGCCATCGCGCAGGCCCTCCAGGTCGACGTACAGGTTGTGCGGCGCGGCACGCGTCCCGTAGCGCTGGTACCACTGCCACCCATCCATGCCGTTCGGATACGGCATGCCGGCGACCGCGAAGCGATCCAGGGTGCCGAGGCTTGCGCCGTACCCGACGGTGAGTACGTGCAGGTCCTGCCACACGTCGACGTTGTAGTAGCGCGCACTGCGCACCGGGCCGGTCATGCCGTCGGTCGGGTCGCACAGGAAGATGGCCGTGAAGCGCGTGGTGTCACCCTCGACGGTGCCCTCGATGATCATGTCGGCCCGACCCAGGTTGCGCGCCGGCCGCGCTTCGGGATGGTTCTCGACCTGGACGGCCAGCGCCGGCCACTCGAGCTCCACGCCCTCGGCGAGCGGCTCGCCGTCGAGGGGACAGTTCGCGACCGGGGT
>CAYYDA010000024.1:0-14181 GCA_964470495.1 uncultured Steroidobacteraceae bacterium
ACGTTCTCCCGCCTCGCTTCGCTGCGCCTGCGCGGGGCGCTGAGCCTGGCGCTCGGAGCCGCCCTCGCGCTCGCAGCTTGCTCGAACGAGACCACACCGACACCTGATCCATCCTCGGCAAGCGCGGCGCCGTCGGTGATCCGCACGCCGAGTCCGTCGCCGGAACCGAGCCCGACCCCGGAGCCAACGCCCCGGTTCACGAACGAGCCGGACGACGAGCTTGCTGCCCTCATCCCCGCCAAGCTGAACGGCGTCCCCGTGGTCGTTGCGCCCTTCGACGAGTTCGCGCTCACGCCGGGCGACATCGGGCTCGCGTACGACGACATCGGCGACCGGTTTGCGTCACTGGCCCTCGCCTACGTGGAGCGGCCGCGGCTGACGCTCTACGCGATGCGCGTCGAGGGCGATCCGGTCGCGACCGAGGACCTCGAGCCGCACCTCTCCACCGCCGGGCGCTACGTCGGGATCGCCGGCCTCGAACCGGACCCGTGGGAGGCCGACGTCGTCGGCGGCAACCAGGTGTGGGTGCGCCCCGAGGACAACGCCACCGCCGCCGGCACCCACGTCTACACCTGGTCGAGCGGCGAGTTCGTGTTCCTCCTCATCGGCGTAGACGACACGCTCAACCGCACGCTGGTGGAGGCGCTCCCGGGCGAGCCTGCACCGTCACCGACGCCGACGCCATCCGCCGCGACCTCCGAGGAGGTGCCGACGCCGACGCCCTGAGCCTCTACCATGCGCGGCATGTTCGCGAGGATGGCCTACGGGCTCTCGATCGGGGGGACGATCGCCGCCGTCGCGCTGCGCATCCTGAATGCCGACCCGACGCTCACGTTCGGGGTCAGCGCCCTCGCGATCCTGGGCCTCGCCTACACGCTCGGCCACGCCACGGAGCAGCTGGGCCTGACCCTCGGCCCACGCATCGGCGGCATCCTGAACGCCACCGTCGGCAACGTCGGCGAGATCATCATCGCCGCGTTCCTGATCCTCGACGGCAAGATCGAGCTCGTCCACGCGTCCCTCACGGGCTCGATCGTTGGCAACCTGCTCCTCGTCCTGGGGGCGTCGCTGCTGATCGGCGGGATCAAGAACGGGATCCAGGAATACGACGCCGCGGCTACCGGCATGAATGCGGCGAGCCTCATGTTGGCCACCATCGGGCTCATCGTGCCGGCAACGTTCGCGTTCCTCATCGGCGGTGGCGAGACGACGGCGCCGGGCGACCCGGAGTTCTTCCAGGTCGAGGCGCTGACCATCGGTGTGGCGGTCCTGCTGCTCGTCACCTACATCGCGCAGACCTGGTTCTTCCTGCGCTCGCCCGAGTCGCCGGGCATGACGCACGGCGCGGACGAGGTGCCGCAATGGAGCTGGCGCTTCGCGCTGACGATCCTGCTGGTGGCGGCCGCCGCCCTGACGGCGACCTCCGAGATCCTGGTCCACAACCTCGAGCCCGCGGTCGCTTCGCTCGGGATCAGCGAGTTCTTCATCGGCATCATCCTGATCCCGATCATCGGCAACCTAGCCGAGCACGTTGTCGGCGTGACGCTGGCCTACAAGAACAAGATGGACTTCAGCCTGATCACCTCGATCGGGTCAGCGACCCAGATCGCACTGTTCGCGGCACCGGTCCTCGTCTTCTTCGGCCTCCTCGTCGGCAACCCGTTGACGCTGGTCTTCACGCCGCTGGAGGTAGTGGCGGTCGCGACCGGTGTGCTGATCGCCGGGTACATCGCGCTCGACGGCAAGTCAAACTGGGTCGAAGGCCTTCAGCTCTGCAGCGTGTACCTCATCCTGGCCATCGCGTTCTTCTTCCTGACGTAGCCCTCCGCCCCGGCCCCGGGGGCCGATCCGGCGGGCTACCATGGCCCGATGCTCCGCCTGCCCGGCCCGCTCGTCAGCGTCGACTGGCTCGCGACCAACCTGACCGATCCCGGCCTGCGCATCGCCGACGTGCGCTGGTCGCTGGCCGGCCCTCCCGGCGCCGAGCGCTACGCCGACGGCCATCTTCCGGGGTCCGTGTTCCTCAACGCCGACGCGGAGCTGAGCTCCCCGGGCGAGGGTCCCGGCCGCCATCCGCTGCCGAGCGCCGCCAAGCTTGCGTCGACCCTGGGCCGGCGCGGCATCGGCGACGAGCACGTGGTGGTGGCATACGACGACGCCGGCGGCAGCATCGCAGCCCGCCTGTGGTGGCTCTTCCGCCACTTCGGCCACGACGGTGCATGCGCCGTGCTCGACGGCGGGATCCAGGCGTGGAGCGACGCGGGCCTGCCGCTGGAGTCACGGTCGCCCTCCCATCCGGCCGCAACCTGGACCCCGAGCCAGCCGGTTGACGACGTGGTCGGGACCGATGACGTCGCCGCCATGCTCGGCGGCGAGACCCTGCTCCTGGACGCGCGGGCCGGCGAGCGCTATCGGGGCGAGACGGAGCCGATCGACCCGCGCGCGGGCCACATTCCTGGCGCGGTGAGCGCGCCGTTCGCGGCGAACCTCGGACCCGGCGGCCGATTCCTGCCGGCTGATGTCCTTCGCGCGCGATACGACTCGCTCGGCGCCGGCGAGCGACCGGTGGTGGCCTATTGCGGCTCCAGCCTGAGCGCGGCGCACGACCTGCTGGCGCTGGAGCTCGCCGGGTTGCCCGGCAGCCGGCTGTACGAGGGGTCCTGGAGCGACTGGTCGTCCGATCCCTCCCGCCCGGCGGCGACGGGTGCGACGCCGTGACGCTTCACGACGACTGGGACGGATGGGACGACGGCGCCGACGACCGAATCGGACGCAAGCGTGACCGGCTCGCCCGTCTCCTGCGCGTCGCCTCGATCCTGTACTCGAAGGGCAAGGGCGAGGCGGGCGTGCCGGTCAGCGAGATCGCGCGCCTGACCGGGATGACGACGCGCACGGTGTACCGCGACATCAACGCTCTCGACGAGGAGCTCGGCGTGCCCGTCTTCCAGGCCGGCCGCGGGCGTTACGGGATCGACACGAAGTTCTTCCTGCCACCCCTGCGCCTCACCGTCCCGGAGGCGATCGTCCTGTTCCTCGCCTCGCGGCTCATCGCACGCTGGAGCGACCAGTACGACGCCGCGGTGGTCAGCGCATTCACGAAGCTGGCCGACGCCCTGCCCCAGCCGATCGCACGCCACGTGGCCGCGACCATGCTCTCGTTCGGCGAGCACGACACGAACGAGCCGTTCACACGCACCTTCTCGGCGGTGGCGAGGGGATGGGCGGAGGGCCGCGTGGTCGAGATCACCTACGACCCCGGGACCGGGCAGGAGAAACGGACGCGGGTCCACCCGTACGCGCTCGAGCCCGACGCGGCGCTCCGCAGCGTCTACCTGATCGGCTTCGACGAGCCGGCCGATGCAATGCGCACCTACAAGGTCGAGCGCATCCGATCCGCGACGCTCACGCAGGACCGATACGAGGTTCCCGACGGCTTCGACCCGGATCGGTGGCTGGCGAACTCGTGGGGCATCTGGTCCTCCGATTCCACTCCGCCGGAGCGCGTGCTGCTGCGGTTCGACGCATCCGTGGCTCATCGCGTTCGTGAGGCTGTGTGGCACCGCTCGCAGGAGCTGACCGAGCTTGACGACGGCGGGGTCGAGCTGGCGGTGACGGTGGCCGGGATCATCGAGATCCGCCCGTGGATCATGTCGTGGGGCGACGGCGTGGAGGTGCTCGAGCCGCCTTCGCTGCGCGAGGCCGTCGCCGCGGCGGTGCGCAACGCGGCCGCTCGCTATGCCGACTGAGGTCGAGGCCAAGTTTCGCGCCGACGGTCCCGCGCCGCTGGATGCGCTGGCCGTGGCTGTGAGCCTGGGGCGTGCTGCCCTCGGGCCGGCGCGCACGGTTGACGAGACCGATCGATACCTCGACACCGACGACGGACGCCTGGCCGCGGCCCTCTGGGCATGCCGGCTGCGCTCACGCGAGGGGAAGACGCGCATCTCGCTGAAGGGGCCTCCGCGCGACGCACCCTCGCAGGCCTGGCACCACCGACGACCGGAGGTCGAGGGTCCCGCTACCGACGAGATCGCACCGGCATCGTGGCCGCCGAGCGAGGCACGCGACCTCCTCGAGTCGCTGGCGGCTGGCGGCGCGCTGGCCGAGCGCCTGCGCGTACACCAGGCGAGGACCGAGCGAGCGGTCACGATCGACGGCGGCGCACCGATCGGCACGCTCACCCTGGACCGGGTGCGGCTGGCCGCCGGCGCCACCGCCCTGGGTGAGCTTTTCGTCGTCGAGCTGGAGCTCGACCCGGCCTCCGAGCGCGGCGAGGCGGAGCTCGAGGACCTGGCCGGCGCGCTGGCGGCGACGCCGGGCCTTGTCGCGGAGCCACGCACGAAGCTGGAGCACGCCCTGCACCGCCTCGATCGCGCGCGATGACGAACACGCTGCCCCGCCCGCGAACCCTGGCGGAGTGGCTGGCCATCGGCGGGGCGGTGGCCGTGTTCGGCTACGTCGGCTGGGACAGCCCGCTGTGGGACGCGCGCTTTCAGCTGCTCCTGCACCTCATCGGGATCGCGGCAATCCTCGGGCTCGCCGCGGTCGCCCTGCACGGGGGCAGGCTGCCGCGCACCCGCATCGACGTGCCACTGCTCGGGCTGCTGGCCGCGTTCGCGCTGGCCACGGCGTCCGCCCTCAACGTCGGGATGAGCCTGCGTGCGATGGCCGCCATCACCGCCTTCGCCGCCATGCTGCCGGTCGCCCTGCTCGCGGTGCGACACCGCCCCGCGTGGGTCGGAATCGTGACCAGCCTGCCGGTGCTGCTGCTCTCGATCCCGACGCTGGCGACCCTGCTTGCCCGCCGCCTCGACTGGATCCTGGTCGGTGCCCCGGGCCTGCCACCGCTGCGCATGCCGTCGGAGGGCACGCCCTTCGGATCGGTCGCCGTGCCTCCGTTCGTGATCATCCCCGCCTGGGCGCTGGCCGGGCTCATCGAGCCTGCCTGGCTCCGCCGGGTGGTGCGCATCGGCCTGGTGGCCGTGGGCATCCCGATGACGATCCTCTCCGGCTCCCGCTCGGCGTGGCTGGCGATTGCCGCCGCGGCGGTCATCGGCGCCGCGCCGTTCGCGTGGCGGCAACGCCATCGGCTGCGCCCGTCGCGGGTCACCTGGCGAGCGCTCGTCGCGGGCATCGGAGCGCTGGCCGTCGCCGTCCTGATCGTTGCGCTCGTCATCCCGCGGCTTACCGCGATCACCTCGGTCCTCTACCGATTCGCGCTCTGGCGTGACACGCTGGCGGTCTGGCAGACGGACCCGCTTCTCGGGATCGGGCCTGGATTCATGACGTACGCGCGACAGGCGGCGGCGGCCGACTTCACCTTTCCGGTGCGGCAGCCGCATTCGCACAACCTGCCGCTCGGGGTGCTCGGCGACGCCGGCGTGATCGGGCTGGTCGCCGCAGCCGTCGTCGTGGCGACACTGCTCGTGGTGGCCGGCCCGTGGCGCAGCCGCACGCCGCTCGGACGGACGGCGGCGGTGGTGCTCATCGGCCTCGGCATCGGCGGGCTGTTCGACGACCTCACCTTCATCCCCGGCTTCGACCTGCTGGCGATCACGCTGATCGCGGTCGCGCTGCTCGACGCTGGCGCCGTGGACTGGGCGCGCCCGTCGGTGCGCCCCTCCCTGCGCTGGGCACCCATCGCGCTCGCAGGAGGCGCAGCGGGCGCCGTCCTTCTGGCCGCCATGGTCACCGGCGATGCCGCCGGCATCGCCTACCGCACGGGCATCCGCAGCGCGGTCGACGGCAGCTGGACGCAGTCGACCTCATGGCTGACGCGGGCGGTCGAGATCGACCCATGGCACCCGGCCGGGCCAGCGGCCCTGGCCGTCGTCGCCGAGGCGGCCGGAGCGGACGAGGTTGCCCGCCGCGCAGCCGAGTCGGCAACCGAGCTCAATCCGGGCGATGCGACGGCATGGACGAACCTGTCGCTGCTCTGCAGGCGCGACGGGGACGAGAGCTGCCTGGTCGATGCTGCCGAACGCGCGGCCGCCATGGCGCGCTACGGTCCCGCCGAGCTGCTGAACGCGGCGATCATCCTGGAGGGGGCCGGCGAGTCCGAGGCCGCCGACCGCGCGTACCGGCTCTCCCTGCTCAGCCAGGTACGGACCTCGTTCGTGGTCGACTGGCCCAGACGGGTGCCGATCGGCGATGGCGAGATCCCTGACTACAGCGATGCGGCATGGCAGCTGAACCGCCTCGTTGCCCTGCATGCGATGGGCGAGGCAATCGAGCCCGAGGAGTTCACCGCCGACGCCGTGCGTGCCCTGGCGCACGCGATCACCGGTGATCGGAAGGCGGCCGAGACGTATCTCGCCGCCGCGATCGAGTCGGTGCCGGACGCGCCGGCGACGTGGGACATCGCGATCGTCCTGCGAGACGCGTGGGGGCAACCCGTCGACGACGAGATGCGCATCGCCACGGTCGTCCGCGGACGACCGTTTCCCGCGCGGACTCTCGATGCCGAGATCACGACGCAGACCTTCGACGTCAGCGCCTTCCGCGTCTATCCGCGCGACGGATTCGTCACCGATGCCACCCGCACGTTCACGACCCCACCATACCCGTGGATCCTGGCCGAGCTGTTGCCCTAGCCGGCGTCCTCGAGAAACGGGAGGCGCTGGATGAGCGCCAGGCGGGGGCGCTCGGTCCTCTCGACGGGTGCCACCGGAATGCGCAGCCAGGCGTCGCCGGCGCTCCCCGCACGGTAGCGCGCGTCGAGCCGCCGAGCCGAGATGGCGCCGAGCCCGAAACGCGCGAGCGCTTCGGCCAGGAGCGTGCCCTCGCCGTGCAGCGCGTGGGAGACGACGCAGCGATCGCCGTCGCGCAGGGTGGCCTCCAGGCGCTGGCGTCGGGCCGCGAACGGGCGCCGCTGCCAGTCGTCGCCGCCGGTCCACAGCAGGTCGGACGCGACGTACGCCGGACGCCCGGCCGACCGATCGCCGGCCATGCGGCGGCGCAGGAGGTCCGTGTCAAGCCAGCCGCCCGCGTCGAGTGCGAGCAGCCAGCCGTCGAGCAGGACGCCGTCCTCAAGCAGCCGCTCGGGAAGCTCGTCCGTCAGCTCGCCGAAGGCCACGAGCGCGTCGGCAAGCCCCTCGGCTCGCAGCCGGACGAGCCGGCCCTCTTCGACCCATGCCTGCGCGCGGATGCCGGGCCACCAGGCCTCGAACAGGTAACCCGGGTCATCGAAGGGAGCGACGCCCTCGCTCGGCTGCATGGGCGCGATGCGGCCGGGCAGGCGCCCGACCGCGCCGGCGGTCGAGATCGGAAGGTCGAGCTGCTCTCCGGGCACGACCCGCGGCGTCAGGCCGTCTTGCGCCGTCGCTGGCGCGGCGCCTCGGCCTCATCGTCGTCCTTGGCCTTTGCCTTCGCTCGGGCCTTGGTTGGGGCCTTGGCCGCGGCCTTCGTCGGGACCCTCGCGGCGACCTTCGTCGACGCCTTGTCATCGGCGGAGGCGGCCTTGCGATCCGAGCGGGCCGCGGCGACCGATGCTTCAAGGGCCGCCATCAGGTCGGTGATGTTCGTCGGCTCGGCGCGCGCAGCGGGCTCCGGCTTCTCGCCGGCGACCTTGCGTTCGATCACGGCCATCAGCGCCTGGCGGTAGTCGTCGGCATAGTCATCGGCGCTGAACTCACCGGTCATGCTGGCAACCAGCTGCTCGGCCATCTTCTTCTCGGAGGGCTTGATATCGATCTGGTCCTCGGGCAGGTTCAGCTCGTCCATCGAGCGCACCTCGTCGGGCCAATGCAGCGTCGTGAGGAGCATCGTCTTCGAGAACGGATTCAGCGCGGCGAGCTGTTCGCGGTCCTTCAGCACGATCTTGCAGATCGCGCTCTTGCCCTGCTCGGCCAGGACCGACTTGAGCAGGTAGAACGCCTTGGCGCCGATCTGCTCCGGCTCCAGGTAATAGGCCTGCTTCACGAACTGCGTGCCTGAGGCGTCGCGCGAGGCGTTGATGAACATCTCGATCTCGATGGCGCGCATCGTCTTGAGGGGGACCGAGTCGATGTCCTCCTCCGTGACGACCACGTACTTGCCCTTGCTCCACTCGTAGCCGCGCACCGTCTCGGACCGGGGGATGATCGCGTCGTGGTACGGGCAGTACACCTTCATCTGGATCCGGTTCAGGCAGCTGGCGTGCAGCAGGTTGAAGCCGATGCCACCCGTCTCCGTGGCTAGGAACAGCTTGACCGGGATCGTCACCAGTCCGAACTGGATCGCTCCCCGCCACATCGATCGCGCCATGGACGTCTCGTGCTCCTGTTGTGCGTTCGGTCCGCCACGTGCCCTGCGACGCTTCGAACGCGGGCGGTGATGGTACAACGGGTGTGCAAATGCTCCAGTACCACGGTGGTACCACCCCGAAGGGCCATAGACCTACCCATGACCGATCTCCAGACTCCACTCCAATGACTGACACAGACACTCGGCTGCGCGCCTACGTCCTCGAGGACGACCCCGATATCGCCGCCCTTGAAGCCGATCTCCTGCGCGAGATGGGGTTCGGGGTTGTGACCTGTACCCGCATCGTCGAGCTCGGCGATCTCATGGAGGTCGCGCTGCCGCATCTCATGGTGGTCGACGTGATGCTCCCCGACGGCGACGGCGGTGACATCACCGAGCTACTCCGCAGTGCCTGGCCCGGAATCCCCGCGATCATCGTCTCCGCGGCCAGCCGCGAGCGACTTGCCGAGCTGGAGCCGATCGGCCCCGTCGTGGCAAAGCCGTTCGACCTCGATGCCTTCCGCGTCGCGGTGGCCGAGGCTCTCGACCGCGGGCAGGAGCTTCGTAGCGCGTCGTGACCCAGGTCGCGACCCTAGAGGACGCGATTGCCGGTCGGACCGGTGACCGCGACGAGCGCCTCGTGCTGCGTGCCACCGGCGTCGGTGAGCCGGTACCAATGCTCGATCGTCGCGGCCGCAGAGAGCATGGCGTTCACCGGGCAGTAGCGCGTCGCCGACAGCTCGATCGAGCGCCGCAGCGCCTCCGCCTGGACCTCGCCGCGGACCCGGTGCTCCACCCGGATGGCCGTGAAGACTCGCGGGTGCGCATCGGCAACCTCACCCTCCACCGCGATCTCGTACGTCTCGGCCGACTGGCGCTTCTTGCGCAGGATGCTGGCGACGTCCATCGACGTGCACCCCGCCAGCGCTGCGAGGAGCGTCTCCTTGGGCCCCGGCGCCGCACCCTCGCCCTCGGGCGGATCTGCATCCATGGTGACCACGCCGCGCGCCGTTCGCGCCTCGACCCGGCTGCTGGATGGATTGACCACGGCCACGATGCTGATCGACATGGGTCCAGCCTAGCCGAGCAGGGGGCCACGGGATGCTCGTGATCCGGCCCGCCCGCCTCGCCTCGCGTGGAGGCCGGCGCCCAATGATCCTGGCGCTCTCCATGCTTGCCACCGGCCTCCTCGGCGTGGAGTTCGCGCTGTTCGCGTCGGGTACCACCACGGCGACCGGGGTGATGGCCAGCGCCGGAGCGATCGGGGTCGGCGTCGGCGCCGCCTGGCTGCTGCGCGTCATCGGAGCCAACCGCCGAAAGTCGGCGGCCGAGCTGCTCCAGCAGATGCTCGAGCCGGCGTTCGACGACAACTACACGCTCGTGCTCGGCCCGCAGCTGCCCGTCCGCGAGGGACATCGACTCGACGGGCTCCTCGTGGGGCCGGCGGGCGTCCGAGCCCTCACCGTCCGCGACTGGGAAGGCAAGTACCGCGTTCGTGGACGTGGATGGGAGTTCGACGCGGGCGGCCGCCGTGGCTGGATCCCGTGCCGCACGAACCCGAGTTTCGACGCCGTCCGGCTCGGTGAGGGCGTTGCGCGCTGGGCCGTCGGCGCCGGCGTGCCCAATCTGCCTGTGCGAGGAGCCGTGGCCTTTCCGCTGAAGCACTCGCGGCTCGTCCTCGAGGAGCCGGAGGACGAGATCGTTACGGCCGACAACGCGCCGTGGTGGGCGAACGCGATCGGTCGCGTGAAACGCCTGGATGTCGCAGCCGGCCAGGCCTTCGTGGCCGCCGTGCTCGACGCGGCCGACTCGTCGGCGCCGCGATCCAGCCCCAGCGCCGCCGCCCGCCACTCCTGACGAGCGCGCTCTCCACGCCCGCTCACTCGGTCGCGCGCAGCCACGGCCCGGCCGTGCGCTCGTCCTAGGACGTCCGCAGGCAGCTCGTCCGGTCGCTCCCCCGGCCACTTTCGCGCCCAATCCGGATGCTACCGCGGCGTTCCTATCGGATTCTCACCCCCAGACCGCTATGGCAACTTCCGCGAAGCATCGAGCACAGCCTCACGCTCCTAGACACTGGTGGAACCGTCGTCCACGTCCTCCCGGTGCAAGACCGATAGGGTTCGGCGCCGAGAACCCGGCACAGCTGTCTCCAGGTGCAAGACCGATAGGAAGAAGCACTGACGAGGTCAGCGCGCCGTTACTCCCCCGCCTCGCCGGTGGCGGCGATCCGCTCGGTCTCGCCGCCGGACCCCGTGGCCAGCAGGATTCGGCCCGATGCCTGCTCGCCGAACAGGGCCTCCACCGTGGCCATCGTGTCGATCTCGGCCGGCGTCTTGTCGTCGCGCATGCGGACGATGCGCGGAAAGCGCATGGCGAAGCCGGACCGATGACGGGCGGACCGCATGATCCTATCGAACGCGATCTCCACCACCACCTCGGGCACGACCGTGCGATATCGGCCGAAATCCTGGAGCGTGATGCCCTTGAAATGCTCGGTCATCGTCGCGATCTCGGCATCGGTCAGGCCGGTGTATGCCTTGCCGATGGTGAGCAGGCGAGCATCGAGGGCGTCGGTCTCGCGAACCGCGAAGGTGTAGTCGGAGAGGACGTCGCGTCGCTTGCCGTGGCCCCACTCGACCCCGACAACCACGCAGTCGAGGGTGGCGAGCGCCTTCTTCATCTTCAGCCAGCCCAGGCCGCGGCGTCCGGGCTGGTAGGTCGAGTCGGGGTCCTTGATCATGAGCCCCTCGTTGCGACGCTCTCGCGCGTCGTCGAAGTGCCGTTCCACCTCGTCGGCCGAGCGCGCGCTGGCGAGGTGCGCGAGCAGCAGCCGCTCGCCGCTCCGATCCGGCAACGCCAGTGCCTCGAGCCGGCTGCGGCGCTCGCGCAGGGGCGTTTCGATCAGGTCGTCCCCGGCGTGATGGAGCAGGTCGAAGGCGACGAGGACGACCGGCACCTCCGCCAGCAGCTCGGCCGACGGCCGAACCCGCCCGAGGCGGGTCTGGAGCGACGCGAAGTCGAGGACCGCACCCTGCCGCCACGGCACCAGCTCGCCGTCGATGACGAGCGGACCGAGATCGCCCAGCGCAGTGGCCGCCTCCACCACCTCGGGGAAGGAGCGCGTCACGTCGTTCAGGTCGCGGCTGAACAGGCGGACTACGCCGTCGGCGTCGATGTGCAGCTGGGCTCGGATACCGTCGTATTTGTCCTCGATCCAGGCCTCGTCGCCGACCCGCCGCAACACCTCCTCCGCGTCGGCGACGGGCGTGGCGAGCATGAACCGGATCGGCCGCATCACGTGGAGCGCCGCCTCCGCCAGGCGGTCGTCGCGAGCCAACCGGGCCGCCTCGCCGATATCGCCGGTCAGCATGTGCGCCCGCCGCACGGCGTCCAGCTCGCGCCCGAAGGCAGCAGCCACGGCCTCCTCGAGCAGCCCTTCGCGAAGCCCGATGCGTGTCTCGCGCGACGACACCCGGCCGATGAAGCGAGCCTCGTCCGGGCCTGCCCTGCCGAAGAGGTCCGCCATGAGACCGATGCGCGCCTCACCGCTGCCCGCCGTGCCGATGGCGGCGAACGTTGCGGCAACGTCCTGCACCGTCAGCGAATCGCCTGTCGGCCCGACGCGCGCGAGCAGCTCGGCCGACGCGTCGCCGAAGTCCGAGTGGCGCAGGTAAGCGCTCCGAATCGCATCCTCATCAGCTCCGCTGGCGCGAGCCAGCGCCGCGCCCTGCTGCACCCAGCCCATGCCGAGCTTGGCCGTGGGGTCCGTCAGCGGGCGACCGGCGAAGAAGGCGCACGCCGCCGCCAGGTCATCGGCCGGGAGGTCGCGCAGGTACGCGGCGAGGAGATCGCGCTTCGCGTTCTTGCTGCGCGTCGCCCCGACCGCCGCGGCGACGGAGGCGAGATCGGCGAATGGGCTGGACGTTGGTGGCATGCGAAATCGAGTCTAGGCGGCGTGCATCGGCGAGCGTAGGATCATCGGAAGGGAGGGACATGATGCGTGCATTCGTCGGACAGTTCGATCGGGTCTCGCTCGGAATATTCGCGCTGGGTGCTGCGATCGGCGCAGTCTGGTTGGTCGCCCTCGACCTGGGCATCATCCTGGCGGGGATCGCGCTTGCCGTCGGCAGCGTGGCGCTCATCATTCATCACCGCTGGATCGAGATCGCCCTGCTGATGATCGGGATCGGCCTCGTCGTGCAGCTCGGCTACTGGATCTCCGGTGTGCCGCAGGAGCCATCGATCGTGCTCGTCCCGGACGGGATCGCCGCCGAGGTGTTCGCTCCGGGCATGGCTGCGCTGATCCTCATCGGCGGCGTGATCCTCGCCGCCGTCGTCGGTGCGTGGGACATGTGGGAAGGCCGCCGGCGCCAGCGGCTCGACGAGCGACATCGGCGCCGGCGCGCGCAGCAGATGGCCGACCCGCAGGAGGGTTGACCCGGGCCGGCGAACCGCGCACGCTGACCCCATGGTCTTTC
This sequence comes from uncultured Steroidobacteraceae bacterium, assembly GCA_964470495.1. Taxonomy (GTDB): domain Bacteria; phylum Chloroflexota; class Limnocylindria; order QHBO01; family QHBO01; genus JACDBZ01. Next base: position 12,699 of record CAYYDA010000024.1, read on the forward strand.
CCTGGCAGAAGCGGAACGTCCCACCCGAGCTGGCAGCGCGCGTCCCACCGGGCCAGGTGCTTACCGACAAGTTCCCGGTCCTCCAATTCGGCCGAGTTCCCGACTACGGCGACCTATCGGGTTGGGACTTCCGCGTGTGGGGTGAGGTGACAGAGCCATTCACGCTGCGCTGGGCCGAATTCCGTGCGCTGCCCGTCTCCGAAGAGACGCACGACATCCATTGCGTGACGCGCTGGTCGAAGCTCGATACCCGTTGGGAGGGCGTCGCTTTTACGCACATCGCCGAGGTGGCAAGGCCCACCGCGAACGCGCGGTTCGTCGTGTTCCACGCCGAGGGCGGCTACACCTCGAACGTGCCGCTTGCCACGGCGATGCAGCCCACAAGCCTGCTTGCCTGGAACTACGACGGCGAGCCGCTCGCGCCGGAGCACGGGTATCCGCTACGGGCCATCGTTCCGGGGCCGTATTTCTGGAAGAGCGCGAAGTGGCTGCGCGGCGTGGAGTTCACCGCGGAGGATCACCCGGGCTTCTGGGAGCGCAACGGGTACCACAACGATGCGGACCCGTGGAAAGAGGAGCGCTACTCGGGCTCCTGAGCGTCCATGCGCTTGGCTCGTTCGATGAGCTCCGCGACCCGACGGCCGCCCTTGCGCCCGATCTCGCGGAAGTGCTCGTTCGAGTACCGCTCGCTGACCGCCTTGCCGCCCTTGGCGCCGATCTGCTGGAAAAACTCAGCGCCATAGCGCGCGCGGGTCGTCTTGCCGCCCTTGCGACCCGCTTCGCGGACGCTCATGTTCCCTTCGTCGGGGCTGGTGGCGTCCTGGTCCGTGCCTCGCCGCTCGGCCATCTGGCGCCTCCTTCGCTCTGTCGTTGCTGTGTGCAGGGGGCTAGCGATGTCCCTGTCCAGCTCCCTGAAGCAAGTTGCGTACCCGGCGCCGAGCCGGTCGGACGGCAGGGCCGCAGAGACAGTTTAGAATGGCGCGCCGATGCATCCGCTGCTGCGCAACGTCGTGATCGGGATCGTGGGCCTGATCATCGCCGGCGCCCTGACCACGCTCGCCCTACTTGGCCGCGACTCCGACCTGTCGGTGCTGGCCCTGCTGGCCGCGGCCGTGCTCAGCTCGCTCATCGGCCTCTTCCTCTACAGCCAGGGCTGGACCTGGAGCAGCCGTGCGGCTCGACGTCGCGAGCACGGCCAGGCGGTGCTCATCGCCATCGGTGGCGGGCTGATGATCCTCGTCGCCGCGGTCGCCATTGCCGGCCTGCTGATCCTGCTCCTGCTCTTCTTCCTCGGCTGATCCGCCCAGGCTGGTTCGGCGGCGCCGTACCGTTCCATTTGCGCTCCAGCGCAACTAACAACGAAGCACTGCCGCGTCTGCTCGATTCACAGGTGCCGCTTTGTTATGTGGCGCAAAGCACCATCACGCACCGGGCCTACCTTCGTCGTTGTTTGCGCTCGGAAGCAAACGCTGCCCAAACGGGC